>CAZOWB010000084.1:0-6171 GCA_964583315.1 uncultured Candidatus Bathyarchaeia archaeon
TGTCTGTTGGTTTAATCTATGAGGGAAAGTGGAAGTCGGCTTTCATCATTTTAGCATTGTTGATTGCTGGCTTCTGGTTTCTGCCGCCAACTCAACCCATTGAACAGAACTTTATGGTTGGTATTGCAGCAACATGGGATAAAATTTTAGCGTTACTTTTGATTGCACCAACCTTTCTTTTAATGAGAAGAATTTTCGGGGGTTATAGAAGTGAAGCTGCGGTTGAAAAAAGAAGGAAATATGAGTGGGCTATTATTCTCTCTTTAATCTCCGCTATATTGATAATGGTTAATGCATACATGATAGCCACTACAGAAAATGTTATTAAACTCCAGTATGAGTTTCAAGGTAACGTTTATAAAATAACTTTTGGTAAAGGTTTGCGGAATCTTGTGGAAGATATCTATGGAATGTCCTTTAGAGACTCCATTAGATTTCCTTATGGTTATTTGTTGCTTCTGTTAGGTGTAGGCGTGCTAATTGGCGCCATAATACTTTACATTAAGCCAGAACATAATGTTCTGGGAGGAAGCCTCATATTAGCCTTCTCCGGTATTTCCGCAATTATAGGCGGGGGCTTCATTTTAGGCTGAATTTTAGGGGTTTTAGGGGGATTACTGGGCGTCACCAGGGCTGAGATAGGCTTCCCAAGATTGAAAATATTAAACATGGAGTTACTCGTCTATTTCATGCTATCCTTTATCGGTAATGAAGCTGATAATGCTTGGGGAAACTTTATTTTCGCAGCTCCAATAGTTTTTGAGGGAATATTTCAAATGCCCCTAGAATTTGTCAGATGGGCTTTCTTAGTTAGCCCATACGCATACTTCATTATAAGACTCATACAGGCTGCAATTGCATCATTAGTTGCTTTACCTCTAATCAACAATCTCAGAGCAGCTGGATTCGGAATTCTTCCCTCATTCCCCAAAAAAAGTGACTAAAATATTGAGGGGGATGTCAATTGAAAATTAAAAGCTTAGTTAAGCATATTGGATGTTCAGCGCAGCTTGCGGCAGCTTTAGAGGTTAGCGGTTGGCCTAAACCCGGAAATGTTCATAGAATTAGGGATCACAGTGACACCCGCTTTGAACATTTCTTAGCTGGTTCAATCGCTTTAGGTCCATCTATTGAGGCTGCCGCCTTAAGGGGAGTTATGGCCGCCAAGGATAGGATAAAGTTGTCAAAGGTTGGTGTCGGCAAACTTATAAAGAAAGCTGTTGGAGATTTCTCGTCCTCACATAATGGTGGAAATACTCATTTAGGAGTCTGCCTACTTTTTGTTCCCTTAGCTGTAGCGGCTGCTAAAACCTATATTGAAGAAGGCGGCTTCCCGACAGCATCCTTAAGAGGAAACATTCAAAGCGTTATGCGCTCAACAACCCCAGTTGACGCTGTGAAAGTTTATGAGGCTATACGTATGGTTAGCTCTCCGCGTGAGCTTGGCAGGGTTAACAATGGCAGAGCCCCTGACTTGTATGATGGGAATGCGAAAAAGAAGATTTTGAATTCCGGGGTCACCCTCTTCGATGTTATGATGGAGGCTTCATCCTATGATACTATTGCGAGGGAGCTAGTGACTGGAATGGAGATATCTTTTAACGTCGGATTTAAGGAGATTATTGAAACTTTTGAATTCACCAAAGACATAAACACGGCGATAGTTCATACTTTCCTGAGAATACTCTCCGAATTTCCGGACACATTCATAGCTAGAAAGATTGGACTTAAAAAGGAAAATGATATCAAAAAAGCTGTAGAGGTGGGCATAAAGGAGACTATGTGGATATCTAAGGAGGCTATGAGAGTTCTCGATTTAGGTGGACTAACCACTGAGGAGGGACGATTGGCACTATGGGAACTGGATGAAAAGCTCCAGAATCTCGGCAAAGATTACAGTCCAGGAACAACCGCTGACTTAACAGCCTCATCCCTAATGATAGCCCTATTGAGGGGGCTGAAGTTTTAGGTTGTTAAGCACTTAGTGGTGTCTTAAGGATTGGGTTTGAATCAGCCAGTTAAAGCCCGTGAGGGCGACTTTATTGAAACTTTTGAAGGGCTAATTTTCGACGTTAAAGGGCTTGTTCACCCGCCAAGTAGAGTGATAGCCTATCTAAGATATTTTGAGGATGCTTCAGGCGGAAGAATGCGGGAGGGCAGAAGATACGCTAAGGTTTACTCCCTGGATGACAGAGAGAAAATTCTGAGAGGTAAATACCCACATTAC
Source organism: uncultured Candidatus Bathyarchaeia archaeon (assembly GCA_964583315.1). Taxonomy (GTDB): domain Archaea; phylum Thermoproteota; class Bathyarchaeia; order Bathyarchaeales; family DTEX01; genus DTEX01. Next base: position 2,228 of record CAZOWB010000084.1, read on the forward strand.
ATTTACTACGATTATGTATTCGGTGAGTGGTTGGAGGGTGTGCCGAATAGGCTTATTAAGAGGCACTATAAGCCGACGCAAAAGACCCTAGATATCCTTAAGAAACAAAACCCTAGTAACATTGAGACTCAAGCACTAAAACTTATCCAAGCGATTCATGATTCTTCAGGAGTTTCCCTAAAGAATCTTGGGATCTCAGGTTCAATCTTAGTCGATTTATGCACTTCTGGATCAGACATAGACATTATAGTTTATGGTAAGAAAAATTGCTTATCAGTACACGAAAGTTTAAAGATTTTATTAAGTGGGAGAAAAAGCGGTTTTTCACCATACGGACTTAACGACCTAAAAAGGCTTTACGATTTCCGTTTGAAGGATACTTGGATGCCTTTCGATAGATTCTGCGAAAGCGAGCGGAGAAAATCTTTCCAAGGAAAATTCATGGGCAGAGACTTCTTCGTTAGATTTATAGTTGATTGGGATGAAGTTGACGAAGTTTATGGTGATCGGATTTATAGGCGTGTTGGATACGCGAAGATTAAAGCCCGTGTGGAGGATGATGAAGACTCGATCTTCACACCCTCTAAATACTTGATCTCCAATGTTAGAATACTTGAGGGGACGAGGAATATTCCGCTTCCAAGAGAGATAGTTTCCTTTAGGGGCAGATTCTGTGAGCAAGCAAGGAAAGGCGAGTGGATTATAGCGCAGGGTAAAATTGAAAAGGTTACCATGAAAGATAGAGGCGAATACTACCGGATGATTCTAGGCGCTAAACCATCAGATTTCATGATTATTGAAAACTCTTTATAATAGCGGCTTAATGTAATCTCTTCCCTGAGCCTCCTGCGAACCTATGAGAACACGATGATATTCTTCGTTGCTCTTCCTATCGGTAACTGCTTCTAGTTTTCCATAAGCAATTATTTTCTCCCCTTCATTTGCTATGCCGCCATAAAGCCCCTCGTAAGATGTAACTTCGCGGATATCCTCAGTGTGGGGTCCATTTAAAATCTTAACATTTTCAACAATGTATGTTGATGGAAGAAATTCTGACTCTGAAGAATCAGAAACTGTTGCCTCGATCTTAATCATACCCTTTGATCTAAAGATTCTATCCCCATACTTTTCAGATATTTCATCCTCAAGTTTTACTGGATGTATTGAAAACATTGTTCCTTGGAAAACTCCTCTATTCCATTTTCTGCTTAGTATCACCTTTGCTTCATCATATGTTAGGGGATACATTCTGGACTTATTTAAACACCATTCCCTCGCTCTAGCATCTTTAAGCTTTGATATGCCTGCTTCTTCTATGGAATATATTCGTTTCAAGGTTTCTTTCACCGCTTTACTATTTTCGATTCCATAGACTGTTAGATCTATATCCGAGAACGGTTGGTGGATGTCGATAAGGATTGAACCTGTTACGCCAAAATATTTAAGTGGAACCCCGCTCCTGTCCGATATTATGAGCGCTAGCTTCAAGGCTTTACTTTGCAATTCATCTAGATTCTCGTTTCCTGCCTCGGCGAGCTCCCTCATCTTCTCCTCAGGCTTGAAGTGAAAAGCTATTCTATTGAGTGGAACAGTGGATATTTTTATCCCCATAACGTTTGAGTCATAAAGATATTGTGGGTAATCCTTCAAGAATTCTAGTGTTTCAATTAGGTTAAGCATTGTATAATGTCGCATGAGCCGCCGAAATCTTTTCCCATTTCTACCCCAACCGCCATTTTCGGATGGAGCATACTTCACGTAGGATATTACACGATCAGCTGGATGGACTGATCCAATAACGCAAAATAGGAAGCCTTCAACGGTCTGGAGGTAATCTCTATCTCTGAAGCCGCGTTGCATACGCCCCATCTTCTCAGATTTCTTAATCCATCTAATTACTTCATATTGATAAATAGCTTATTAGCGCAAATTCTTTTCCTCCCAAAATAAATATTGGAGAAACTTAAGGATATGTATGGGAGCGATGAAGAATGGAAAAGCGCAGATATGGTAGAACTAATGTGAAGCTCTCAGTTATCGGTTTTGGCGGAATTATAGTTATGAATGAAAGTCAGGAGGCGGCTAATCGCATAGTTGCTGAAGCTATTGAGAGGGGCATAAACTATTTTGATGTTGCACCAAGCTATGGCGATGCTGAAGAGCGGTTGGGGCCAGCCTTAGAACCCTACCGTGATTCGGTTTTTCTTGCATGTAAGACTCTTAAGCGCACTAAGAAGGAAGCCTTGGAAGAACTACATCAATCATTGAAACGTTTACGTACGGATCATTTTGACTTATATCAGCTTCACGCCGTGTCGACTTTAGATGATGTTAATCAGATATTTAGTGAGGGAGGCGCTATAGAAGCTTTTCTTGAAGCGAGGGAGCAGGGTTTAATAAAATATATTGGCTTTTCAGCGCATAGTGAGGAGGCAGCTTTAGCACTTTTAGATCGATTTGACTTTGACAGTATTCTCTTTCCGATAAATTGGGTCTGCTGGTTTCAGGGAGGTTTTGGCCCTAGAGTTGTCGAGAAGGCTAAGGAGAAGAATGTGGCGATACTGGCCATAAAGACTCTTGCGAAGAGAAAGCTTAAAGAGGGCGAGAAAAGAAAACGGCCTAAATGCTGGTATACTCCGGTTGAAAGCTTTGATGAGGCCCTTATGGCTGTTAGGTTTACTCTTTCGTTACCTGTTACAGCGGCTGTTAGTCCGGGTTATGCGGATTTACTCTGGTGGATGTGTGATGCGGCTGAAATGTTTAAGCCTTTATCAGAGGAGGAGATGAAATCTATAGCGGAAAAAAGTGCAGGTTTAGAGCTGATATTTCCTCAGAGAAGATGAAATAGGGTTAATTTACCAGTATAAGCCTAGGGCGCTAAGCTTATCTTTAAGCTTTGATATTTCCTCGGAGTTTAGTGGTCTTATTGGCTTTTTAGGTATGCCAGCCTTCACGCCTCTCATTTCTAGAGCTGCCTTTATTGATGATATGTTGGATGACCCAATACTATATACGGCTCTCTTTAAGACATTTAGTTTTCTTTGGAGCTTGAGAGCTTTTTCGTAGTTACCCTCCTTGTATGATTCATATATTTCGACTAGGAGCTCCGGGGCGATGTTGGCTGTTCCAGATATTTCCGCATTTACGCCGACGATGAGGGCTGCTAAGAGTATGTCATCAGCCCCATTTATAACGGTTATTGGCTTAGGCGCCGTCTCAATAATCTCTTGAATTTGGCTTAGATTTCCACTTGAGTCTTTTATTCCAGCAACTCCCTCTATCACGCATAGTTTTCTGAAGGTTTCCGCGGTTATGTTGAATCCCGTCATTCTGGGAATATTATAGACGAAAACTGGTATGTGAACGGCCTCCGCTATCGCTTGGTAGTGCATTTTTAATCCCTCAATATCAGGTTTGAAGAAGAACGGCGTTACTGCTCCAACAGCCTTTGCGCCTATCTGCTCGGCATGTTTAGCGAGCTCCACACTTTCACTTGTATTAGTTGTACCAACGTGAACGATCACCGGGACCTTCCCCTTAGCCTCCTTTACAATTGCCTCCGCAACGGCTTTTCTCTGTTCGATGCTCATTAATACGCCCTCGCCAACTGTGCCGCACGCAAAAAATCCGTGGACGCCTTTCTTAATTTGGAAGCGCACAACCTCCCTAAGAGCGTCAAAGTCTACACTGCCATCAGAATTAAACGGCGTTATTATTGCGGGAAGTATCCCCTCAAATAGAGGCTTACTCACACCCATCCCCTTCCTCTATAAACTGATAGCATAAAAGCATAATTATATTTTAAAATTAATAATTTAAGCTAAAACTATAAAAATCCAAAAAGATTAATAGAAGAGAATAGCGTAAATCTTTATTAGCATAGCTTAGGAGCGGCCGTAGTCTAGCCTGGTTAGGACATCGGCCTGCCACGCCGACGACCCGGG
>CAZOWB010000085.1:0-6130 GCA_964583315.1 uncultured Candidatus Bathyarchaeia archaeon
TGTAGCGGTTGTTATAATTGTCATTGCATCCGCAATGTTAATAATGAGGAGAAAGCAGTAAAAATTCACCCCAAAATTTTCGGTTGGTGGTGGTGATGTCAACCGGAGAGTTGGAGATGAAAGTTTTGGAGGCACTTAAAAATGTAATCGATCCAGAGGTTGGCTTAAATGTAGTTGAAATGGGCTTGATAAGGGAAGTGAAAATTGAGGGTAAGAAAGCTAAGATAAAAATGACTTTAACTGTGCCTTCCTTCATGTGCCCGCTTGCAAGATACCTGGTTGCGAAGGTTAGAGAAGAAGCGCTTAAAGTGCCAGAAATCAGCGAGGCAGAAGTAGTGCTTGTAGAGCCTTATGCTGAGGAGTAATGTTGCTACATTGCCGAATAAGCAAACTTCAACAATGTCCAGATCTTAATGGTATAATTTTATGTCAAATCTATATTACACTTAATTAACATGGGAAACTTATAGCGCAATTTAAGTCACTTCAATTACTTTCCCAATAATTTGTTTGCTCCACCTATTGCTGCGCTTATAAATTAAATACTCCCTACTTAACGCCACTACTTTGACTCTACCATTCCTCTTACAAATAACAATTCCCATCTTCTGCAGATTTTTAATTAGCCTTGAAACTTTAGCTGGCGAAAAACCCGTTTTACAAACTATTTCGGCTTGCGTCACCTCTCCTCCATTGTTTTCAAGTATGTGCAAAACTATTCTTTCATCATCATTCATTGACTGTACAGCCTTTACTATCCTATTTTCATTAATTACGTACTTGTATAATGAAGCCTGGAATCCAGCTAAAATAAATATGAAACCCAATGATGATGTATAAATGTACGCCATAAAGTAAAAAACTGCTTCGTAAGTATTCACTTTAAAGCAGTTCAGAAAGATCATGATCATGGACATGAGAATTAAAAATACTCCAGATAATATTAGTGCTATGCTAATTTTGTCAACTAGATCTTTGACATTAATTCGAATGTAATTATCGAATAATGGCATTCTGCTCACCGTAGTTTCGCCTTAAGTTTTCTTGCAATTATTTTAATTTACTTTATAATTTAAGTATTTTCTAATTCTCATGTTTACTTTAAAATATATTAATTTTTGATTGAAATATTCCATGTTATCTTCTGTTTCTATTACTTCTATGATTTTCCCTGCATTATCAATTATTCCTTTAATAACTCCTTTTATTAGGTATTTTTTAAATGTTACTAATTCATTTTCTGTTTTTCCTTTAAACGTAAAGTTTATTGATGCTTCATAGGTGTCGTCAGTTATCTTTAAGGTATAAGCGTCGATTACTCCAATTGTTTTAAGAAGTTCTCCAATTAATTGAAGTGCTTCAGTAAAGCTCTGCACCTTGCTTACTCTCATGTAAAAGGAAACAAGGCTTCCTCCAATGCCTTTGCCCAGATGGAATATTAATGCTTTATCTGCTTCGCCGAAAATGTCTTTGATTGCTTTGGAGCATGACTTAATAAACCATTCGGGAATTACATATGCATTATTCCCTACGACTTTTAGCTCGGCCCAGAATGGTGGAGATTTAAGTTTGCTTACTTTTTTGCTTCCTGTTTTGACATCTAGGATATTTTTCATGGATTTCAGTTCATTTACTAGCTGATCGATTTCAAAATCCGCTTTGTTGGGGTTCAATGAATATATGAATGTTTTAGAATTATTTTCAATTGTAAAGTAGCCACTTAGTACTTGGGCATTGTATTTCTTGAATATCTTGCTTATATCTGATATCACGTCGTCTTCATGCTTTGTTTCAATTATTAGAAAAAAGGTGTTTTCATGGTTTTTTGATAGTACATCAAGCAATCTTCTATTAAGATTTAACTCTTGTCTCTTCATACGGGTTTGAATTGCATTTTACGTTAGTATAAAATTATGTAACAGTGTTCTGAACATTTTTCGGAACAATGTGCCGACCTGCATTTCATAGCTGTTATTTTTTTAAGATTTAACTTTTTGTTGAGGGGTTTGAAATGAAAATTAAGTCTAAAAAGGGAATGATAGGCATCGAAGCAGCAATTGTACTAATTGCCTTCGTCATAGTTGCCGCAGCCTTTGGATACATGGTAATTAACATGGGTATGACTGCAACTCAAAAAGGTAAGGAAACAATACAAACTGGGCTGCAGGAGGCTTCAAGTCCATTAGCTGTAGATGGAACAATACTAATTAGAGAACAGAATCAGAAGGTTAACGCAATAATAATTCCATTGAAAGTTGTTGGCGTTGACTATGTTCCAATGGGTGCTAATAGAACTGTGGTTTCAGTCAGGATGAATAAAACTGCTTATCCAAACGTATATCTTGGTGTTGACAAGTCGAATGATCCGGCCGAAAAGACTTATGACGACTTAGTTGACGCTGTAAATAGTGCTAGCAGTTCCTTAAGCATAAAGGCAATGCTATTCTTGGAGGACAATAACGGTGACGATGCTTTTGATTTCCATGAGAAGGGGTACTTGATAATTTACATTGACTCAAACCAAGTTGATGTAACGTCAAGAGCGAGCATTCTCATTGAAATTAGACCTGAGAAGAGCGCGGCCTTGACTATTGAGTTCGTCATTCCCGCAAATCTGCCGGCTTCTAGCGATAATACTTACATACCAATAGTCTAGTTGCTAGCAATTTCACCTCTTTCTTTTTTTGAGGTGATGTATGGTGAGCAATGAAGAGTTGGATGATCTCAAATATGAAGTTGAGGAGTTGAAGAAGGCTGTAAATGAGCTGAAGAATGCGATTGTAGATATTAGAGCTGCCATAAGTGAGCTTGAAAATCCATTTAACTTGCTTAGGGCTTTCCCTACGATAAATGATTTGAGTGCTTTAGCTCGTGGGGAGGTAAAGAAAAGCGAGTTTAAGGAGAGGAGTGCTGAGAGGGAAGTTGAAGAGCAGGAGCCTAAGAAGGAGGAGATTAGGGAAAGTAAAGATAATCTACATGTTATTAATGCTATTTTTCCAAGGCCCACCGACTTTGAAGAGGGTTTTTCGATTTTAAAGTGGACTTGGGCTCTTATGGATGCTGGGATGACTAAGGAAGACATGGTTAACATTACTAAGTACTGTGAAAGAATGGGGTACTTGCCTCTTGGGGCTAGTGAGCTCGTGGAGTATGTTGTTGAGCCAATGTTCAAAGCTAGGCTTGGAGGTTTAACCTTAGATGAATTTCTCTTGATAATTTATAGTGCTGCGAAGGCTTCGGGATTGAAGTTGGAGATTAAGCGTCTTGACGATATGGCTTTCTCGCTTCTGCGTAAGATCCTAAAGAAAATTGATAACAGCGTTGAAAGGTGATTTCAATGGGCTTTTCAACTACTTTCAGCGAGGTAATATTCTTAATTGCTTCGGTTGTATTGGCAAGTGGAACTTCAGCGTATATCCTTTATATGGGAGGCTTATTGCAGAGCAACATGCTTCAAATCGTCAGTGATGTTAGAACATCTCTTTCAATTCAAGTGGAAATCGTTTATGCTACGGTGCAGACTTCGCCTCAGCCTCACTTCATTCTATATGTGAAGAATGTTGGTAAGCTGCCAATAGTGGACTATGAAAGCATGGATGTCTATGTTGGGGAGTATGGAAAGGCAGTTTACTTCAGGTTTAGTAGCACTCCGAGCGACGGCTTCTTCACTGTGGAGGATTCTGATGGAGATGGTGTTTGGGAGGTTGGGGAAACCGCTGTGATTAGAGCCTATACTTCGGATATTTCAGGACAAGTATTTGAGGCTAGGGTTAAGCCTTTTAAGAGTATCGCTAGCATTTACGTATTTCCCAGCCCACCGTGAGGTGAGCATCGGTGGGTTTTTCAGTTTCACTTTCATCTGCCATTGTGATTATGTCTCTTACAGTTTTTCTGATTTTTTCAGCTGCTATTCTTTTTGTTGATTGGCTTGAATTTTACGCAGTGGAAAGGGAGTATTCTGGGAGGTTGCGCTGTAAGCTTGATGCTTTGATTGAGCTTGAAATTAGTGGCATTTATAATAATTCTGTCAATTTGCTGGTTAGGAACGTGGGTGCTAGGACAATTTTCCTTGTAATGGGAAATTATTCTTGGTGCAGCGTGGTCATTTCCTATTATGATGATGGTGGAGTTTGGAGGAGCTACTTAATAGATGATTATGGGGTTTTGTGGGTTAGGGTTTCAAGTTCCAATGTTACTTTCAGCTTTGAATCTCACTCATACATAAATCCTGGTGAGGAGGCTCTCATTGAGGTTTATTTGCCTAATGGGGCTTCCCGGATTCCCGTTGGCAGTGTTGTCATAGCTGTATTTGCTACGCATTATGGAACTGTAGCTAGTGCTGAGGGGGTGAGAAAATCGTGAGGATAATTAGCCTTGGTGTGCCTGAGCTCGATAGGAGCCTTGGCGGAGGAATTCCTCATCCAAGTTTGACGTCGATTGAGGGTGAGCATGGCTCTGGCAAGACTGTATTTTCGCAGCAAATTGCTTTTTCAATGCTTAGGGATGGAATGCGGGTATGCGTGATATCTACTGAGAGTACTATTAGGGAGTATTTGAAAATGATGAAGTCGGTTAAGCTTGATGCTACCGACTACTTCATTTCAGGAGCATTCAAGTTTTACTCCCTACATGTTAGGGGTGGAAAGTGGAGCGAGTATCTGTTTCCGCTTTTCCTTCGAGTTGTCGTGAACTTCCTTGAAGTTAAGAGCTCTGCATATGACTGCGTTGTCATAGATGACTTGAGTGCTCTTTCATTGGGAGTAAAGAGCTCGGAATTCTTGACGTTTATCACTAGAATGAAAAACTTGACTTCTGAAGGGAAAACGATTGTGCTTACTTTCCATCCAAAGTTTCTTCGCGAAGAAATTGTAAGGAATTTGAAGGCTAGTAGTGATGTGTATTTTAGGCTTCGTAATGCGTCTTTCGGAACATTTCAAGTTAAGGTTCTTGAAATTGTCAAGCTTTGGGGTAGTAGTGGAGAGCGTAAGGCAACTGTAACGCTTGAGGTGAATCCGAGCCTAGGCTTGAGGGTTTTGCCGATTCAGGAGGTGAGCATATGAGCCTTGAAATGCTGAGGAGCCTGCTTAGCATCGGCGACAGAGTTAAAAGGCGATTATTCAATGTTAATGTTTCCAATCCGCTGGAAGTGCCTATACCGGAAAATTTAGATGAGGCGGTTAAGGCCCATCCGCACTTGCAGGATTACTTAAGTAAGCTTAAGAGCAAGCCTGCTTACGCTAAAAGGCTTAATTTAGCTGACAGCTTTTCCCTTCAGAATGTTATTTATCCTGTTGGTCAGGGCATTTTCATTCATGTGAATTTAACTGGGGGTGAAAGGAGATATAATGTCATTGAGCCAGCTAGACCTCCTCCATGGATGCTGGAGAAGATTGAAACTTGGATTGCAAGGGTGATTGCTGATAAGGGAATAGAGTTTGAGGAAAGTGAGAAGGCTAAGATTATAATTTCATGCTTCAATGAGGCTTTGAAGAAAAGCAAAATAAAGTTAGGCAAGGCTGATAGGGATCGCCTGTTATATCACCTTTTAAGAGAGAAGATTGGTCATGGTTTTTTAGATCCATTTTTGCTGGATGAGTGGCTCGAAGACATAGGTATTCCGGGTGCAGGTCCAATTTTCGTTTATCATAGAATTTACGGGTATTTGGAGTCGAATAGAAGTATAAGCAAGGATGATATTGATAAGCTTTTAAGGAGCATTGCTGAGCGGTATGGGAAAGTTCTCAGCTATGCTAATCCAATAATAGATATTCACTTGCCTGATGGAAGTAGGTTGAATGTTGTTTTTGGTGAGGATATAAGTCTGAGGGGCAGCAACTTTACGATAAGGAAATTCGCTAAGGAGCCAATATCTGTAGCTCATCTTGTTAGGTGGAATACGTTAACTGCTGAAATGGCTGCCTACATGTGGATGCTAATTGATGTTGGTATATCCTTTTTCGTGTGTGGTGAGACCGCCTCCGGAAAAACAACTACTCTAAATGCTTTGACGGCATTCATCAAGCCTGATTCTAAAATAGTTAGTATTGAAGAAACTCCTGAAGTTAGGCTTCCACATAAAAATTGGGTTAGGGAGGTAACTAGGCTCCATACTGGCAGCCCAGTTACCATG
>CAZOWB010000086.1:0-6112 GCA_964583315.1 uncultured Candidatus Bathyarchaeia archaeon
TATAGATTCAATGACTACTATGAATATAGAAATTCTGTCCGTTGAAACTCCAAAAAATGTAAAGAGGAGAGATAGGGAAACCAGAAAAATGATCAGAGAATCCTCCTATAAAAAGTATTTAAGGGAGGCAAAGATCCGCTCCTATCCGCTTAGCTGGATAGAAGTCGATGGAAACCTAAAGATCAAGGGTAGACTAGATCAATTTCTCAAGAGGAAAATTGAGGAGATCATAGGTAACAAAGTTATTTACTGCGAAAATTCTCCAGATTACATAATGCTGGTGCTAAAGGAAGGGGCAACGTTAAATGATGAAGAAAACATGAAGCTAGCTGCCCAATTCAATAAGCCAATAAGAATCATGCACAAAGGGGATGAAAAGGGCCTTCTTGTAGCCTTAGAAGATAAAGATGGAAAGTTCCTAGGAATCGGAACTGTCAGCTCCATAGACTTCGAGAGAAGCACACTAAAAATTTACACCAATGTGAAAGAACCCATCGCGAAAGTTCACGTCGGACAAATAAGGTTAGATGAAAGGGGAAGCGAAATCGAGATTGTCTCAAAGAAATTTTTAGAATTCCGCTGAGGGACACAACCTATTAACTGGGCACTCTGAACAGAGAGGTTTCAAAGCTTTACAGAATCTCCTCCCCAAAGCTATAAGTAACATATGAACAGCGAAATAATCTTCCGGCCTATATAATTTTTCAAGTCTTATCCTAACAGCCTCGTATCCTTTTTCATCCTCAGATACTAAACCAAGCCTCCTTGATGTTCTGTATACATGAGTATCTACGGGTAAGACAGGTCTCTTGGCGCAGAAAAGCAAAACTATATCAGCCGTTTTCGGCCCGACTCCTGGTAAACTTAATAGCTTCTTTCTAGCTTCATCCAATGGTAAAGAATATATGAAATTAAGATTCCCATTAAACTCCTTAAGTATTATTGCTGAAATTCTCTTGAGGACTATTGATTTATTTCGGTAAAGCCCAGCAACCCTCAAAGAATCCTCAATATCCTTGATATCGGCTTCAGCTAATCCCCTCGGAGTTATTTGAATCTTAGCTGAAAGATTTTTGAAGGCCCTTCTCGTGTTAACTTCAGCCGTAGATTGACTAATAATTGTTCTAACTAGAACGCTGAATGGATCCCTACATATGTTTAGGAAATCAGGAATGGAGAAGGTTCTCTTCAAAATCTCCAGAATCCTCCTAGCTCTCAAAAAATCTTTATCTTTCAGCCGCTTACACTCTACGCTCACTTTTCAGCTCTCTCCTAAAAGAGGAATCCTCATCTCTGATTCGAATTATGTTTACATGCTAAGTTTTATAGGTATCGTATTGAGAATTTGTATGTGAGCTTGGAGGGAGGTTGCTTGAGGATTAATAAGCTCAGGGAGCTCTTAAGGAAGGGTGAACCAACCCTTGGGACAAGAATAGTTTGCCCATGGCCAGGGCTTGTTGAAATTATAGGTTACACGGGATTATATGATTATGTTGAATTCCTAGGTGAATATGGACCTTACGATCTACATGATTTAGATAATTTAGCTAGGGCAGCTGAGCTATCCGGGATCTCAACAATGATGAAGATTGATCAGCAGCCTAGAGCGTTTTTGGCTCAAAGAGCCTTGGCCGCTGGAATTCAGAATGTGCTCTTCGCTGATATAATGAGCGTTAAAGACGCTGAAGAAGCCGTTAAGGCTGTTAGGATGGAGCCTAAAGGTGTAAATGGCTTTAGGATGGATAGAAAGGTTGGGTATGTGGGGGCTTTAGCTTCGCCAGCAGACGTAGTTAAGATCTGTAATGATGCGGTAGTCGCGTTAATGATTGAAAGAAGATCGGCTGTTGAAAATCTTGAGGAAATTCTATCTGTTGAGGGCATAGACATGGTGCAGTTCGGCCCCGTTGATTACTCAATAAGTATAGGCTTGCCTGGAGAAGTTAATCATCCTAAAGTTAGGGAGGCTGAGGAGAAAACGATTAAAACAGCTTTAAAAATGGGGATAGCTCCAAGAGCTGAGATAAATAGTCCAAAGGATGCTAAGAGATACATTGAGCTTGGTGTGCGCAATTTCAATTTAGGTACCGATTTGAAAGTTCTATTTAATTGGTGGAAGAGGAATGGTGAAGAGCTAAAGAAGCTATTATCCAGCATTTAAATATAAGCGGTAGGTTGTTGATGTAACATTGCATAAGGCTAGAATTTTATACAGGGAGATCACGGAAGAAGGCGTCCCATTATCAGCTAGGATAATAGAACTGAAAAACTCTTATATTGTGCTATTAAGTGAGGGAGCAGAGAACCTTGGAACCCTAGCGGTTTCCATACCAGCCAGACTGGAAATCTCTAGACTCCCCCTTTCTTCAGTGCTTTTAGGAGAGCGGAACAGAATGGTCGCTAGGCTCATAGCGGAAAGACTCGCCGCCCTTACCGGAAAAATGGTTCTAGTTTCTGTTTTCATAAAAACCTTAGATGAAGCCAAAGCCGGGCATCTATTCATAAAACTCCTAGAGAAGATCTTGAGGGAGGAAGAATCCAGTGAGCCTTAGAAGCTTTCTTGAGGTTATGGAGAAAAGCGGAGAAGTAGTCCATGTGAAAGATAAGGTTTCACCAGTATTCGAGATTTCAGCAATAATGAAGCATGTCCCCGGCTCCCCGATAGTTTTCTTTGATAACGTTGAAGGCTATGATGTGAAGGTTGTTGGAAATGTATGTGCAACAAGAAGAAGACTATGCTCAGCTCTTGAAACAGAACCTGAAAACATATATAAGAAAATAATTGAAGCCATGAACAGACCGGAAGTCCCGAAAATCGTTAGTGACTCCCCCGTTAAAGAAGTTATTGAAGAACCCAACCTTTCTAGAATACCGATTTTAAGACATTTCGAGCGGGACGCCGGACCCTACATAACCTCAGCCGTAATATCAGCCAAAAGTCCGGATGGAACAATCGAGAACGTTTCAGTGCATAGGCTCCTAGTGCTAGATGATAAACGATTGGCTATAAGATTGGTTCCAAGACACCTTTTCAAGCTCTGGAAGATGGCTAAGGAAGCTGGGAGAGATTTAGATGTGGCAATAGCGATAGGCGTGCATCCAGCAGTGCTTTTAGCAGCCGCGTCATCACCACCATTCGGGATCAGCGAGTACGGTGTAGCCAACCGTTTACTCAAGGGAAATCTCACACTCATAGAATGCGAAAAGGTTGAAGCACGCGCTCCAGCTGAGGCGGAAATAATTCTTGAGGGAAAAATATCTCATCTAAAAGAGACTCAAGAGGGACCATTCGTGGATGTTACTGGAGCATATGATGCGCAAAGGCTCCAACCGATTGTTGAGGTTGTTAACGTGATGCGACGTAGAGACTATATCTATCAAGCTCTCCTGCCCGGTGGGCCAGAGCACATGCTATTAATGGGGTTACCTAGGGAGGCTGCAATCTATGAGGCTGTCTCAAAGGTTGTGCCAAAGGTTAAGGCAGTTAACTTATCGCTTGGCGGCTGCGGATGGCTCCACGCGTTGATTTCAATCGAAAAACAGAGTGATGGTGACGCGAAGAACGCTTTGCTAGCAGCATTCGCGGCGCATCCAAGTCTGAAGCATGCAGTTGTCGTCGACGATGATATAGATGTCTTTAATTCAGAGGAGGTTGAGTGGGCCATAGCCACACGCTTTCAGGCTAGGGAGGACCTGCTGATTATCCGAAATGTTAGGGGATCAACACTTGATCCCTCAGCTGACATGGAGACTGGTCTAACAACTAAGGTTGGAGTGGACGCTACGCGCCCATTAAAAGTTCCTAAGGAGAAGTTTGAGAAGGCTAAAATTCCGCTAACCGAAAGAACTAAGGAAATAATCGAAAAGATTAGGCTTAAGTTTCCTAGTTAGAATCAAAAAGGGGAAAATCTTTACGCTTTAGATATCTTTTGGCATGCGGCCTTAACGCATTCTCTTAAAGGCCGGAATAAAACTTTAGCTCCATTCATTAAAGGCGCATAGTGGGCTGTTTTAGCTGAATTCGTCATTAATGTGTCTATCCCGAGCTCCTTCAGCCATGTGACAACAGCGCATGTATCGCATACAACCCTCCCGCCAGCCCCCTCGATAATTCTCACGTAGCTCTTTGCTTTATTGCGGATAAATCTTGATGTGCAAACCCAAAATTGAACATCATCCCTAACTCTTTTCCCCCTAATAAGTTCGGCTACAAACTTAACTTCATTAAGTGAGCAGTGCGGGCATCCAATAAATATTAAATCCACCTTACTAGAAGAAGCCGTTGAAAGTTCTTCCCGGACACTATGCAAATCTTTGTCTTCGACAGTTATTTTCTCAACGATGTCCGCTGGTTCTCCCTCGGGTTCGCCTAGATGAAACATCGGGATCATGCCGCTTGTAGCCATAGCCGCACCCATCTGCTTAAGAAAGAATTCTCCGGTTCTCGGTAAACCATAAAGCAATGGAATCTTATCGCCTAAAATCCTGCCTAAGTATATGCCTAATGCACCATAATCCGCCTCATTTTCAAGTTTCGCCTTAACTCTAACAAGAACCGATGCACGCCTATTCTCCGGTCGATGTAGCCCATAATCTGGGGTCTTGCCGATTAAGGCTGACGCAAGCGCGCTTGGCCCTCCCTCACGGTTTGTCCATACACCGAGTATGGAGTTAGCGTAAACCACAGCTGAGGATTCAGCCCAAGCCACGTGTACTCCGCTTCTAGGCGACTCCAAATAGTATGGCGTGCAGGTTAAAACGGCGTCTATTCCCATCCTTTTGTAGAGACTAATTATCTCCTTCTGCTTTTCAACTAATTCTTTAGGAAGATGCGCGAAGGCGGCGTACTCATAGTCTATGCCGGATGGATTTATTGTTGCTTTAACCTTAGCTCTCCCATTAGAGTCTACTAGTGCCCTAAGAAAATCTATGGATGCATCGCCGATAGTTTTGTAGGAAACGCCGGAAATATGTGCGAATTCGATTGGTATGAGGTGTTTAGCCCCATACAAGTCGCCTAGCTTAACAAGTATTCTCATGGATACTTGATAAGCCCAGCCTAGCTCACCATCATAGATTTTTTCCTCCTCTTTGGTTAGGTACACATCTAATCCCCTCTGTAAACTCTCACTATTCCATCTTCACCGTTAACTTCCACGAGATCACCGGTTTTTATCTTTGAAATGTTTATTCCATCAACCATAGGTATGTTAGCGATAACGGCGCCGACTACCACAACTGGATCCGCTGTAGAGTTCACTATTGCCTTAGGCGCTAAGCCATTTTTTGCAAGTGCATAAAGCACAAAGCTGCCGACGGTTGAACCGTGCCCATGAGGAAAACATAAAATTGCGTCTTTAATGCATTTTCCATAAAGATCATGTTCCCTCTCAACAATTACCCCGGTCTTAGCATTTACGCCCCCAAGAAAGCTGAGCGGCTTACTGGATACCAGAGCCATTCCCTTAGCGTCACCGGAGACTATTGGTCTACCCTTAAGTATAAGAAGCTCCAAGCAACCACCCCCATTAATAGGAAATCCTCATCGAAAAAGGTAGCTCGCCGAATAATCTCTCAGAGACCTCTTGAACCCTCTTTAAGTATTCTTCTTCAGTGTAGACTCTCAGAATATTCATGAAGCCCTTAAGCAAATCGAATATGCCTGATACCTCGCTTAATTTTCCAGAAATTTTCCTTCCATCCCTAATTTTCTGGAAGACAGGTATCTCCATAGGTTCAAGCGGGAAAGCGTGATGATAGGGAACTGAGGGGAGCGTTGGAACATCAATTACGATGCTCTGTGGATCCACACCAGCCTCCTCAGCTATTTGATCCCTTATACGCATTCTTATGCCCTCAACATTAAATATGCTTGGCACTATCTTGTCTCTAATGTAGAATGGCGGCGGGTCATAAGCGCATTTTATCAGCTTGCGTCTTTCCAACCTCTCAATTATATCCCTAGATTTCTCACATTCCTTTAGCTTGGTCCACAGATTATAATCATTAAGAGCCAAATACTCCTCAGGTGTCTTAAAGTCTGTAAGCCCCAACTCGTCTTTAGCGCGCTCCATAGCCATGGCAAGCATTATCTGCACAGCTCTCCCAACCCTAT
>CAZOWB010000087.1:0-5671 GCA_964583315.1 uncultured Candidatus Bathyarchaeia archaeon
TACCAGTCGGGTTGTTTGGATAATTGAGAAAGATGATCTTTACGCCATCGAGATTTAGCGATTCGACATCCGGCTTAAAATCATTTTCCTCAAGTAATGGCATTGCAACTGGCACGCCGTCGCTTAACAGGGTGCTGCCATTAGCATAAACTGGATATGCTGGGTCGGGGACGAGGACCCTATCGCCGGGATTTACGAAGGCTCTCGAAATATTCGCTATGCCCTCCTTAGAGCCAATTAACGCCACAACCTCTTTCTGAGGATCTAAGTTGACATTGAAGCGCTCTTTATACCATTCAGCAACAGCCTCCCTAAAGTATGGTTCGCCCTGACTAAATGAGTAGTTATGGTTTTTTGGGTTTGCGCTTTCCTCTTTGAGTGCTTCGAGAACGAAGGGTGGCGGCGGAAGATCGGGATCACCTATGCTCAACGATATTAGGTCTATGCCCTGTTTCTTTTTCTCATTTATTATTTTTTCAAGTTCCGCGAACAAGTAAGGTGGAAGCTTCTTAACTCTATCAGCAAGCTGAAACCTCAATCATGTCCCTCCGAACATTTTATGCGTATCTTGCTCCTAAAACTTTGGGAAAACCAAAATAAAAAATATTCTTGGCTTAGAAAGATATCTTAAGTTGAAAATTTCATAATTAGAGTTTAAAAGGAGTGGCGGAGTGAAATTCGAGTCTTTATAGGTCTAACTTAATTATGCCCTCATAAACGATTTCAGCTGAACCCGTCATGAATATTCTATTGTCTTCATCGTATTTTATTTTGAGTTCTCCACCTAAAAGCTGAACTATGCATTCACGATTTATTTTTCCAAGCATGCTTCCAGCTACCACGCCTGCGCATGCCCCTGTGCCGCATGCAAGCGTTTCACCTACGCCTCTCTCCCAAATCCTCATCTTTAGGAGATCCTTCCCTAATATTTGAACGAATTCAACATTAATTCTTCTGGGAAATAGCGGATGATTCTCAATTTTAGGACCATAATATTCTACAGGAAACTTCTCCACGTCATCAACGAAGATCACGCAGTGAGGGTTGCCGACTGACAGGCATGTTGCCTTAAAAACCCCATTATTAACCTTTATTTCCTCATCTACGAATTTTCCCTCCCCAAGGACTGGTATCTTCTCCCTTTCGAAGATTGGGCTACCCATGTCTACGGTTACCGCCCTAACTTCCCCATCAGCTACTTCTAGCCAAACATTTTTTATGCCAGCTAAGGTTTCTATTCGCAGCTCTCTCTTATTAGCTATGTTGTTTTCATAGCAGTATTTTGCAAGGCATCTTATACCATTCCCACACATCTCAGCTTCGCTTCCATCGGCATTAAATATTCTCATCTTAACATCGGCAACCGTAGAATTATACAAGAGAAGTAAACCATCAGCCCCGACAGAGAATCTTCTTCTGCAAAGCTTTTGAGCCAGCAACCCTAGTTTGTTTTCGCTTACTTTTTCATCCCTATTGTCAATAAGTATGTAATCGTTTCCTAGACCATGCATCTTCCAAAAGCGCAGCCTAATCATCGGTTGCTTCTCCCCTTTAACTGCACTGAGCCTACTAATTTCTCATGGCCCCCTACTTATAAGTATTTTAAATTTTTCCGCAAAAGGAAAGTTTATATCTAAATGATGCGCATAACAATGCTATAGGAGTGATTTAAGCATGAAAGCGGAAGTTGAGAAAGTTATAAAAGAGATTCAGCCAAACCTGAGAGCTGATGGAGGAGATATAGAATTAGTTGATGTAACCGAAGACGGAATAGTCAAAGTTAAGCTTAAAGGAGCATGCGCCGGATGCCCCTTGTCCATGATAACCATTAAGTTCGGTGTAGAGCGATATCTAAAAGCGAGGGTTCCACAAGTAAAAAAAGTGGTGGTTGTGTAGAAGAATTCTCTTCTACTGATATATTGGTATTCCCTCGTTTGGATCCTGAACTATCTTCTTAAATTCTTCAAGGATTTTCTCCGTGATTGGCCCCATTTTCCCCTCGCCTATTTTCCGCTTATTAACTTCTCTTATAGGCATTATTTCAGCGCCAGTTCCAGTTAGGAACGCCTCGTCAGCATCATAAAGCTCGGTAACTGTTAGGTTACGCTCAATCACATCGTAGCCTAATTTCGTTGCTATCCTCTTTATGACGCTTGCGGTTATTCCAGGTAGGGCTCCGCTTGATCTAGGCGGAGTATAAAGTTTCCCGCCTTTAACAATAAATATGTTTTCGCCTGTTGCCTCACATATGTATCCATTGGTATCTAGGATTAATGCTTCATCAGCTCCAGCATTATTCGCTTCAATTTTAGCTAAAATACTATTCAGATAGTTCAGAGATTTTATTTCGTGAGAGGTTGCGTCAACAGGGTCCCTTCTGGTCCATGAGACTATCATGCTTATGCCCCTTCTACGTTTTTCCTCATCATAAAGCCTAAGCAATGGAACCGCTATGACTATGACTGATGGCTTAGGGCATTTCCTTGGATCTAAACCTAAGTCTCCGATTCCTCTGGTAACCACAAGCCGGATGTATGCATCCCTTAAATTATTCTTTCTAAGGGTTTCAAGAACTGCTTTAATCATCTCCTCTTTGCTTAGCGGTATTTCAAGCATGAGTGCGCGGGCTGAGCTATAGAGGCGATCTATATGTTCTTTTAGCTTGAACACTATGCCGTTGTAGGCGCGTATTCCCTCGAAAACGCCATCGCCATAAAGAAATCCGTGGTCAAAAACTGAAATCTTTGCCTCATCTTTTGGATAATATTCTCCGTCAATATATATTAGAAGATCTTTTTCAGGCAATATGCTAACTGCCTCCCGCAATTAATACAAAATAACTTTATTTTGAATTCAACAAATATATCTCTTCTCTTTTTAGAATCGCGGTCTTTTAGATAGGGCTGCCGGAAGCGTTAGAGGCTTGAAGGGTTTACCCCTAGTCTCCTCCTTTATTTCATCTATTAATTCTTCTAGGCGCATCTTTCTTATTTTTTGTTCACCCTTCAACCGCCTATCTCTAACAGCCAATACCCCAGTTGAAACCTCCTCTTGTCCAATGACAATTATATAGGGAACCCACTCCATTTCAGCCTCTCTAATCTTCTTTTGCATAGTCAGCGGTCTATCGTCCCAATCAGCCCTAATATCATGTTTTATCAGTTCATTGGCTATTTTTTCTGCTTCATTAAAGAAGTTCTCGCTAACGGGGATTACCCTAACCTGCGTTGGCGATAGCCAAAGAGGCAACATGGGTGCCTCGCCCATCTTCTGCATTTTGTAGGCTTTTTCCAGTAATGCATAAATGTCCCTTTCTATGGCCCCGCTGGGAGAGCAATGCAGAATTAACGGCGTCCTCTTTTCTCCCTTATCATCAACATAGGTGATCCCGTATCTTTTAGCGTTCTCTATGTCTATTTGATCTGTTGATAGGGCTGAAGCCTTATCCAGATTATCAATGAAGTTGAACTCCCATTTCAAGACAAAGTAGAAGAAGCGTTCATCCCACATCTCAATTAGGGCTGGCTTACCAAACAATTTAACAAGTGAAATTATGAAGTCTTTGTTAGCTGAGTAAAAGTCTTTTGTGAATCTTATGGCAAGCTCGTAGTCGTCGCGTGTCAGCCCTATGCCCTCAAGCGTCTCCATGCTTAACCTAAACCTTTTGATAGCCTCCTCCTTAGCTTGTTCCATGTTTGCACATAAGGCATGGCAATCCGGCATAGTGAATGCCCTTAGCCTTCTCAATCCGACTAGCTCGCCGCTCTTCTCTCTTCTAAAGCTGTAATGAGTTAGCTCATAGATTTTGAGTGGCAGATGCTTGTAGGATATCTGCGCGTCATGAAGCATCAGAAATTGCCCGAAGCATGCGCTGAAACGCAGGAAGAGCTCCTTATCCTCCGATTTGACGATGTATTGGCGGGCTGGAAATCTATGTAAATAATTCGCCAATGCAGGATGCTTAAGGTCATACATTATTGGGGTTTCAACCTTTATGGCGCCATAGGCAATAACCTTCTCAGTAACAAACTCCTCAATAAGCGATTTAACCAAATTGCCCTTAGGATACCATCTGAAGTTTCCCGGGTCGCTTGCTCCTTCGTAATCTGCAAGTTCAAGTTTCTTCATTAACTTAACGTGTGGAGGAATCTGCTGAACAGCCCTAGATTTCGCTATTTCGTAATCGGCGAATTTTTTCAGATTTTCATATCCAGTAAAATCGAATTTTTCAACCGGAATCATATTTCCATCAGGCTTGAGAATGAACCAGTAGGATTTTATTTTCTCCTCAGCCTCCAAAGCCTTCGATACAACTTCACCTTCCTTGGCTTTTTCTTCCGCGGTTATTGATCTAAACTGCTCAGCTAGCGGATGCCCCTTGACGGATATCGAGAATTCTTTGCACCAGCCGAATGGCGCCCGATAAGTTTCTATGCCGAGCTCTTCAGAGTATCTCTTCATTTCATTCAGGATTTTTAGGGCGTCAACCGGGCTTGCCAGATTGGCGCTTAAGTGCGCATAAGGATAGATTAATATGCGGTTTGCTCCCACTTTACTTAAAAACTCCTTCACTTCATCTATTGCCTTATGAGCTGTTTCTAGACTATCGCCTTTCTCAACGCATGTGAAGAGAACTATTAGATCCTCTAAGCGATAGGTCTTCTGTTCAACTCTTTCGGCTGACGGAATTTCCTTCTCAACTGGACGATACTCAATAAAGTTCGAATGTAGCTGTAGGATCTTCAAGGATTATGCCCCACTATACAAACGCGATTTACAAACGCGATTATACAGTGATACCACGGTAAAATAAAAATGTTTTTTCATAATCAACCATCACTATTGTGTTATGACCATCTTGAGAACATTCTCTTTCTTCTCATCTAATATCTCTAATCCGCGATTTAATTCATGAAATGGCAGTTTATGCGTTATGGACTTTGATAGATCGATCCGTTTAGCTTTCACAAGCTCAATTACTCTTCTTAATTCATCTCTCGTGTGGTCTCCCGATTTTCTCAAAGCTCCTTCACGTAGAGTTCTCATCCCCTCAATCTTTATAGGGTGAAACTGCGCGGCTACGCTTACAACCCTGCCTGAAGCATAATTAGATTCACATGCGCTTAGAATGGCGTATTCCATAGTCTTCTCCGTTCCAGCAACCTCCAGTGAGACGTCTACTCCTAAATCATCCGTTAGGTATCGGATCTCCTTCACGGGGTCTTCCTCCATAGCGTTAATCGTATAGTCTGCGCCGAACTCCTTGGCCAAACGTAGCTTGAAGTCTACTATATCTACGCCTATTATCTTGCTTGCGCCTAAGACTCTCGCCCACGCAACTATATGCATTCCAACTCCTCCTAAACCAAAGACTGCAACTGTATCCCCGGGCTGAAACTCTCCAACTCGGAGTGCATGAAAAGCAGTTGAAACCGCACAGCCAATTATGGCTCCCTGTTCAAATGGTATTTCATCTGGGAGTTTAAAGGCGTTCCTAGATGGGATTGAAATGTACTCTGCGAATCCCCCATCCACATGATGACCTATAGATCTGCGATTCCTACATCGATTATCGTTTCCTTGGCTACAGTGTACACAGTCTCCGCATGATATTATGTAATGAACGCAAACATGTAATGAACGCAAACTCTGTCGCCTACACTGACATTTC
>CAZOWB010000087.1:5681-6072 GCA_964583315.1 uncultured Candidatus Bathyarchaeia archaeon
TTCTAACTTTACTCTCAATCTCCTCAACTACACCTGCAATTTCATGGCCAAGTATTGTCGGAATCTTCTCAGGTTTCATTCTTCCATGTTTATAGTGTAAGTCAGTGCCACATATTCCAGATGCCTTAATCTTAATTAGAACATCGGAATCCCCGATGGATGGAGTGGGAGCCTCCTCTAGTTTCCATGGAACCTCCGGCTCATAAAAACGAAATGCTTTCACTTCTTTTCCTCCCCCAATAAATAATTTTAATTCTGAAATCTCTTCTCTGAAATAGAATAAAATTTTCATTATGTTAGCCTTTGATCGGTGAAGAAATTTTTTAATTTCACATAGAAATATTAAAGAGGAAAACTGATCACGATTTTTATAAAAAAATTAAAACTATGG
>CAZOWB010000088.1:0-5917 GCA_964583315.1 uncultured Candidatus Bathyarchaeia archaeon
AGGACCTATTCCAAAGATTTAAGGCTATGCAGGGACATGAACTCCGCTACCAGAACGGCTTTGACTGTCAAGGACTATGGATTGAGGTTGAAGTTGAGAGAGAATTAGGCTTCAAATCTAAAAGAGATATTGAGGCCTATGGGATAGCTGAGTTCGTTAAAAAATGTAAGCAAAGAGCTCTACGTTATGCAGCCATACAAACCGAACAGTCGATACGCTTAGGTTACTGGATGGATTGGAATGACCCAAACGTGCTACGCTATTTGGCGGATTGTTTAGAGAATCCAGATCAAATTGTGACTATTCAAGGGGTTAATGGCCCAGTTACCGATACGGCTGAAAGACTTGTTGGACGGTTAGGTTCACCGGAGATAGGCGGTTCATACTTTACGTTCTCAGATGAAAACAACTATATGATTTGGGCAATGCTTAAGAAATGCTATGAAAGGGGATGGATTTATAAGGGCAGAGACGTTATGCCGTGGTGCCCAAGATGTTCAACAGCTTTATCAGAGCACGAAATCGTTACAGAGGGATATAAAGAGTTAACTCACCCCGGTCTAACAGTTAAGTTCCCGCTTAGGAATAGAAGGGGAGAGTCACTACTTATATGGACGACGACGCCTTGGACGCTCACATCAAATGTTGCAGCTGCAGTGCACCCGGACATAACATACGTGAAAGTAAAGTATGGGAATGAATACTTTTATCTAGGTAAACCAGCCTTAGAAAGAACCCTGCCTAAAGGAAATTATGAAATTGTTGAGGAGATTAAAGGCTATGAGATGGAAGGCTGGACATATGATGGCCCATTCGATGAATTACCAGCCGAGAGGGAATCTGGAGCCGTTGATGCGCATAGGGTAATATTGTGGGATGAAGTTAGTGAGGAAGAGGGAACATGTATAGTTCATATAGCGCCAGGCTGCGGTAAAGAAGACCTAGAACTAGGAAAAATCTACAATTTGCCGGCTGTAGCCCCACTAAATGAATTCGGCGTATTTATTGAGGGATTTGGAAAATTTACTGGAATGCACGTTTATGATTCAGCTAAACCAGTTATTGAAGAGCTAAGGAAAAAAGGTTTACTCTTCAAAGTTGAAGATTATGTTCACAGATATCCTGTCTGCTGGCGTTGCGGTAGCGAGCTGGTCTTCCGCTTAGTCGACGAGTGGTTTATATCAATGGGTAAGAAACTTAACAAGCCGCTCGAAGAAATCACTGAGGAGGAGAAAAATCAGAACCTCAGATATCAGATAATGGAAGCCGCCAAAAAGGTTCGCTGGATCCCAGAGTATGGGCTTCAGCTAGAGCTAGATTGGCTCCAGAACATGGAGGACTGGATGATATCTAAGAAACGCTATTGGGGCTTAGCCCTTCCAATATGGGAGTGCAAGAAATGTGGAAACTTTGAAGTTATAGGCGGAAAGGAGGAGCTGAAAGCTAGAGCTGTTGAGGGATGGGAAATATTTGAGGGGCATACGCCGCATAGACCATGGGTAGATGCAGTTAAAATAAGATGCTCCAAGTGCGGCGCACTGATGTCACGTATACCTGATGTCGGCAATCCATGGCTTGACGCAGGCATAGTTGCTTATTCAACGCTTCGATATAGATATGACCGTGAATACTGGAAGAAATGGTTTCCAGCCGATTTAATCTGCGAGTCGCTTCCAGGTCAATTCAGAAACTGGTTTTATGCTATGCTTGCAATGAGCACAATAATGGAGAGGCAGCCGCCATTTAAAGTTTGCTTCGGACATGGACTCGTATTAGGAGAGGATGGACGTGAAATGCACAAGTCTTGGGGCAACGCCATATGGTTTGACGAAGCTGTTGAGAAGATGGGCGCTGACGTTATGCGCTGGATATACTGCACCACTAGACCGGAGACTAACCTCCTTTTCGGCTACAAAAGAGCCGAGGAAGTTAAAAAGCGCTTTCTAATTCCACTTTGGAACATATACAGCTTTTTTGTAACATACGCAAATCTAGATGAATGGACTCCCAAAAATTCTGTTCCTTATGATTCATTATCACTACTGGATAAATGGATACTCTCAAAGCTTAATGTGCTTATTAAAGACGTAACCCGATTCCTCGACGACTTCAACCCTTATGATGCAACAATTTCAATAGAGAAGTTTGTTGATGATCTCTCAACATGGTACATCAGAAGATCCAGAAGGAGATTCTGGAAGAGCGAGCGAGATGAAGATAAAAACGCTGCATACACAACACTCTACACATGTTTAACAACCCTCATTAAACTTCTCGCGCCATTCATACCATTCTTAACTGAAGAAATTTATCAGAACATTGTGCGAAGCGTTGATCCAAATGCTCCGGAAAGCGTTCACCATAATGATTGGCCAATTGCTGACGAGAAATTAATTGACGAAGAATTAATGAAGGACATGGAATTAGCGATTAAAATCTGCAGTCTAGGCCGCTCAGCACGTAGTAAAGCCGGTATTAAACTACGCCAGCCCCTCCTAGAGGCTAAGGTTGTAGCCAGTGAAGCAGTAATTAAGCGAGTGGAGAACCTTAAAAACCTGATAATGGATGAATTAAATGTTAAAAGCTTATTCTTTACGACCCAAAGAAGCGAACTAATCGATTACGCGGTTAAACCAGTTCCAGAATTGCTTGGCAGAAAATACGGCAAATTATTCCCGAAGATTCAAAAAGCAATTCTGGAAGCGAACCCGAAGGAGGTAATTAACGCCTTAGAGACAAACGATAATCTAGAGTTGACGATTGATGGGCAAAAAGTAAAGATATTGCCAGAGGAAATTAAAATACTGGAGCAACCTAAGAGCGGATACTCGATATCTGAAGAAGATAATATAATAGTTGGCGTAAGCGTGGTGATACCGAAGAATCTTAAAATGGAGGGGCTTGCACGCGACATAGTTAGACGCATACAGAATCAGAGGAAGGAAGCTGGATTTAATATAGCCGATCAAATTGAAACATACTACGAGGCGGGACCAACATTAACTGAAGTCTTCGAGAAATTTGGAGGATACATAGCTGCTGAAACCTTATCAGTTATCATAAAGAAGGGGAGTCCGCCTGGAAGAGCTCACTTGGCTACATACAATCTAGCTGGAGAAGAACTAAAGGTTTGGCTTAGACCAGCTAAAATGAGTCAGGAACCATAAATTAGGTTTGCGCATTCTCTCTTTTCATTTTTTCTCTATAAATTACAATTGACGTCCGCGGCGTTCTTTAAAAAGGGTTATTTACTTCCATAATACTAAATATATGGTGTGAATGAAATGTCGGAAGACTATGGCTTTGAGCTTCTAAAGGATGAAAAAGTTGATGTTTCAGTTAGACCTCATCCCCTATCATTTCTAAGATACTATATTGCAGATGCCTACCTCATTTTAGTGGCTATAGCACTCAATTGGTTTTATAAATACATAAAATCAAATCCAGCAATCCTCGGATTCATAAATATGTTTTTCAATCTTATTCCCGGAAAAATTGAGGCGGAAAACCTTTTATTACTGATAGTTTTCTGGATAGTTTTAATATTAAGCGGCCTCATAATAGGTGTTTTATGGATTAGTAAAATGCCTCTTCTCTACATGATTTTAATAGGAGCCGCTGGAACACTACTTGAGTTATATGTTCTTCCACCTTACAATCTGCCATGGACCCCCATGGTTAAAATTTGGCTTCTCATATTTGCATCTTTAATAGGCTTTATTCTTATAGAGGCTTACCGGAGAGGACATAGATACTTTCTAACAAACTATAGAATTGTAACCATCAAGAAATTTTTCAGGAAGGAAATGCGGGAGATAATGTATGATAAAATATCTGACATATATATTGATCAGGGAATCCTCGGAAGAATCTTCAATTTTGGCACAATTATACCAGTATCAGAATCAGGATTTGGTTTAGGGGAAGATGCTGCTTTAGCTTCGGTGGGAGCCGCAGTGCCAGTTAAAAAAGGCTTTTTAGGAATAGGCTTTGGAGGAAAGAAGGGCGTGAACAGACCTAGAGCCGCAACCTATTTTTCACTTTATGGCGTGCCAAACCCAAGAAAGATACGTGGGATAATAGGGGAAAGGCAACTAGAAACTAAAGAAGCCCCTATACTAAGGAGGATTGAACAGCTCTTAAAGGAGAAGAGGGAGGAAGATAGTTTCCAGGAAAACGAGCAAGAACAATGAGCAACGATTCCTTCAGGAATTCAGTTGATTTTATAGATCAAGAAATCGGGATCTTTTCTCCTCTCTCATTATACTTGAAAATTCCGAGCTGATTTTCGATTTTTCTAATTTTCGCCTTATCAAAGACTGGTCCATCTCTGCAAACTCTATATCCCCCTATTATGCAGCTTCCACATATTCCTATGGCGCACCTCATATAGCGCTCTAAACTCGCTTGAAAATCAATTGAATATAAGTTAGCTAGCTCGTAGGCTCTGCGGATCATTTTCTCAGGTCCACAAGCATAAATGACATCAAATTTTCCATGACGTAAAAGGTTTTCAGCTAGATCCGTAGCGAGTCCTTTAACTCCGTAACTTCCATCTTCGGTTGCAAATAAAACTTCAATTCTTTCTGACTTCGAGAGATTTTTTAAGTCATCTAGGAAAATTAGCTTGCTTCGAGTTTTAACTCCCTCAACAACGGTTACCTTAATGTTCTCCTTAACGAGCTTGTTTATGAGCATAAGAAGCGGCGCCATACCTATTCCTCCACCAATTACAAGAGCTTTTTCACCAGTAACTTTGAAACTTGTACCAAACGGCCCTCTGATTCCTATCAAATCGCCTATTTTAAGGCTATTTAGTGCTTTTGTTGCCTCGCCAACCTCAGCGACCGTTACGGATGAAGAACCATCCGGATTAACTGAAGACACGCTTAACGGTATCTCATCAACTCCTGGGATCCAAACCATTATAAATTGTCCAGGTTCCGCCAGGGAGCATAATTCATCTCTAAAGAATATTGTTTTAACGTATGGATTTTCAGATTTGATCTTTAAGATCTTGACGATTCTAATATTATTATTTTTTATGCGCCAGTCCAACAATCTCTCTCACGCTCCTAAAACCCTTTTGCTTTAAATACGCGCTTACTCCATGACAGATTGACCTGAATATTGATAGCCCTTCGAGGGCTATGGCCGAGCCTATTTGGATGGCGCTTGCTCCCGCAAGCATAAATTCGACGGCATCCTTCCATGTTCTTATTCCACCGCATCCGATTATTGGCACATTAACAGCCTCATAAACCTCATAAACGCATCTAATAGCTATTGGTTTTATGGCAGCTCCTGAAAGCCCTCCAAACTTATTAGCCAATATAGGTCTAAAAGTCTCAACATCTATAGCCATAGCTCTTACAGTATTTATGGCTGTAATTGCGTCGGCACCAGCAGAAGCAGCTGCCTCAGCTAAATCAGCTATATGCGCCGTGTTTGGGGTTAGCTTCGCAAAAACAGGTTTATTAACTCTATTTTTAACCATTTTCACCGTTAACTTAATCATGTCTGGATCCTGCCCAATCTCGCTTCCGGTGCCCCTGACATGAGGGCACGATAAATTGAGTTCTATAGCATTTGCCCCTGCCTCAGCAGCTATCTTAGCAACTTCAGCATACTCGCTTGGTGAAAAGCCAAAAACGCTGACTATTAATGGAACATTCGATTTTTTTAGCTTTTTTATTTCCTCAGCAAACTTATGTATTCCAGGATTTGGGAGGCCGACAGCATTTAAAAAGCCGCACTCAACTTGTATAACTGTTGGATTTGGGTAGCCGCTATTAGGCTTCAGTCCAACCGATTTCGTTACGACCGCTCCTGCTCCAGCTTCTGCAACCGCCAAGAGTGTTTCAGCTGACATTCCCAGTATTCCAGATGCAAGCATCGTTGGGTTTGACATGTTTAA
>CAZOWB010000089.1:0-5905 GCA_964583315.1 uncultured Candidatus Bathyarchaeia archaeon
TAATATTGGTTGCCAACAGCGTAAAGGAAGCTGTTGAATTTGTAAATGAATTTGCGCCTGAGCATCTAGAGGTAATTGCTGAAAAGGCTCATGAAATCGCTGAGCAGATAAATTCGGCGGGTTTAATATTGATTGGCAATTGTACACCAGTTTCTCTGAGCGATTACTCTTTAGGAACGAATCATGTTCTGCCAACTGGAGGATTTGGGCGAGTTTACTCCCATCTATCGGTTCTCAATTTCATTAAATACGTAAGTATAGTTGAAGCTTCAAAGAAGGCTCTGAGGGAGCTCTGGGAAGGAATTAGAGTTTTAGCCGAAAGTGAGGGATTACCTAATCACGCATTAGCCATAGGGGAGAGGCTTAAAAATTGAGTAAAAGGGAAAAAATGATAGTTAAGGAAATCATCTTAAGGGCGCAAAAATTAGATAGGTACGATGTAGGTGAAACAATTGAGAGGTTAGCATCAAAGATAAATAGGAAACCATCTGAGATTTTGAAGTTGAACTCAAATGAAAACCTATTTATACCGATAAATTTCGTGAGAGGGCTTCTGAGACAAGTTACTGAGGAGGTTGATCCGCGAATTTACCCCCGAGACGAGTTTAGGGAGTTAAGGGAATCCATAAGCGCACATCATAATATTCCGCCGAATGAAATAGTGATCGGCGCCGGAAGCGATCAGCTCATAGACTTAGTTTCCAGAATGTCCCTCAGAGAAGGAGACGAAGCGCTGTCAATCGCTCCGACATTTGTCATTTATGAGCGATGCGTGAAAGTCCAAGGCGGGATCTATAAAAGCGTCCCCTTAAGGAATGACTTTTCTCTAGATTTAGAAGCCTTGCTCTCCTCTATAACTCCTAAAACCAAAATTATTTTCCTCTGCTCACCAAATAATCCAACAGCAAACCAGTTTAGAAGAGAAGAGATTCTGCGGCTGGCTGAAGATTTCGATGGACTTGTCGCCGTTGATGAAGCCTACGCTGACTTTGCTAATTCGACTTTAGTTGATGTAGTCGGCGAGTTTGAGAACCTAATAGTTTTTAGAACATTCTCGAAGGTTTTCGGTTTAGCTGGATTGAGACTTGGCTATGTTATAACAAATAAGGCGTTAGCGGAAGTTATGAATGAAAGGCTCCAGATGCCCTACGCCGTATCTTTGGTGGCGCTTAAAACCGCCGTTAAAATGCTGGAAAATTTTGAATACATAGAAGGAACAATAAAGGAACTCAAGGCTGAGAGATCAAGAATGATTGAAGCACTCAATCAAATAGATGGCGTTAGAGCATTTCCCTCGGAAACAAACTTTGTGCTTTTCCAAGTTAATAGGAATTCCTTATCAGTTTACAGAAATCTACTAAGTAGAGGGATTATAGTCAGAAATATAGGCCGCGTTCTGGAATTTAACAATTGTTTGAGGGTTACCGTTGCACCCGCCCCGCTCATAAATCGATTTCTAGGAGAGTTAAGGGAGGTTTTAAGCGTTGAAGCCTAATCCTAAATATATCACGCTAAACGTTAATTCTAAGAAGGCATACATTCGTAAGAGCAGTATAAAGAATCTAGGGATGGTCGATGCAGTTATATTCGATTGCGACGGCGTGCTAATAGACATAAGGGGCTCCTACAACAGAGCTATAGTGGAGGCTGTCACCTACATATTTGAGAGTTTAACCGGCTATAAGATACCGGAGAACCTAATTTCCGACGAAATTATATTCCTCTTCAGGAGGAGTGGAGGCTTCAATAATGATTGGGACACCGTCTATGGAATTCTAATGTTTCTGCTATGCGAGCTCCCAGAAGATATACAGGGCAGACTTAAAGAAGCCGCTAAAGCTTTTCTACATGAAGAAAACGCCGTGAAGCGGCTATTAATGATTAAGGAAAGAATCGGAATGGAATCAAATAAATTAGGTTTAGATTTTATGAAAAATTTGGCGGTTAGACTTAAGGATTTCACCAGCCAGCTCGATATAACCGGCGTAGCCTCAGTCGATAAAGCCCTATTAGCCTCCGGAAAGGTTCCAAAGGAATTCTATGTTTTGATGAGAAACTTTCTTCAGGGCTCTGGGGAGATTGGTGAAAGTATAATCGCAACGGTTGTTGAGGAAATGTTTTGTGGACCTAAACTTTTTGAGGATATGTATGGCATTAAACCAGCAATTTACAATGGGCAGGGAATGATCGAAAATGGAAAACCCATACTTAAACGTGAAACTTTGAAGCGTTTATCCTCACTATTAGGGGGTAAGAAACTAGGTATAGCCTCCGGAAGCAAATTTAAATCAGCAAAACATGTTTTACAAGATCTTTTAGCATTATTTAACCCTGAGGCTTTAGTTTTCTTGGATAGAGTTAATGAAGCTGAGAAAGAATATGCCGAAAAAGGTTTAAATATTAATCTTAAAAAACCTAATCCATTCTCACTCTTTGAGGCAGCTAAAGCTTTAGAGCCATTCAGGTTTATACTCTATGTTGGAGACTCTATGGAAGATGCCATAATGGTTGATAAAGCTAGGAAGATCGATCAAAGGTTTCTATTCGCTGGAGTCTATGAGCACACCGGCGTTAAGGAGGAATCCCTAAAGGAATTCCTTAAGTATGGATGCGACCTTATTTTACCATCCGTCAATGAGATTCCGGTTGTGATCGAATCTATTAGGGGTGGAATGGTTGAGGGAAGCTGAATACTATAGAAGAACATCTGAGACCACGGTTAAGGTTAAAGTTAAACTTGATGGAGCCGGCTTAGCGAATGTTCACACCGGAATATTGTTTATGGATCACATGATTAGATCATTAGCCACTCATAGCCTAATTGACATTTCTGTGGAGGCTTCAGGAGACCTAAGCCACCACATCATCGAGGATGTAGCCATATGTTTAGGTGAAGCCATAAGAAGAGCTCTTGGCGACTCATCCGGCATCAGAAGGTTTGGCTACGCAATTGTTCCCATGGACTGCTCGCTTGCCTTCGCGGCTATAGATCTCTCAAATAGACCCTACCCCAAGATCGATTTGAAGATTGAAGAGAGACGCATCGAGGATACATCACGCGAGGATATATATCATTTCCTTGAGACTTTAGCAAATTCCCTACGAGCGAACATTCATCTATGGGTTCAATATGGCCTAAATGATCATCACAAGATTGAGGCAGCATTTAAGGCTTTAGCCCTATCTCTGAGGCAAGCGGTTTCAATCGACCCCGCTAGAAAGGGCGCTCCCAGCGCTAAGGGGGTTCTCTAATGCCCAAAGTCGCTGTTATAGATTACGGAGTTGGAAATCTCTTCAGCATAAAATGTTCGTTTGAGAGAGCCGGCCTAAACGTGGATGTGTACTCTGAAGCCAAACGCTTAAGAGATGCAGATGCGCTCATCCTTCCAGGTGTTGGCAATTTTAAGGCTGGAGCGAAAAACATAGAGAAAATTAAAGCTGATTTAATGGATTTAATTAATGAGGGCACACCAATCTTAGGGATTTGTCTAGGCATGCAGCTACTCTTTGAAGGAAGCGACGAAAGCCCCGACGTGAAAGGATTAGGCCTACTAGAAGGCAGAGTCATTAGGCTACCTAAGAACGTTAAGATTCCTCATATGGGCTGGAATACTCTGAAGATAATTAGACCAATAATTCTTCTTGATGGAATAAACGAAAAAGATTACTTCTATTTTGTTCACAGCTATTATGCAATTCCAAAAAGGGAGCATGTTATTACGGCTGAAACTGAATATGGCATTAGATTCGCGTCGGTTGTGGCGCAGAATAATATATTTGGCGTCCAATTTCATCCGGAAAAATCCGGAAAGCCCGGCGAACAAATAATCGGGAACTTTGTGAAGTTGATTAAGCGTTAGCCTTGGTTTTCAGGGGGTTAGGTTCATGTACGTGATACCCGCGGTTGACATAATGGGCGGCAGGGTTGTTAGGCTTCTAAGAGGGGACCCTAAGCTAGCGAAATCGTATGCGCATCTTGGGGATCCCATTGCCCTTGCAAGGAAATGGGAGTCCGAGGGAGCGCGAATGATTCATGTGATTGATTTAGACGCAGCTCTCGGATTTGGTGGAAACTTAGAAACTATAACTCGGATAATTCAATCCGTTAAAGTTCCAGTTCAGGTTGGAGGTGGAATAAGAAGTTTAGAGCGGGCAAGCCAATTAATTGATGCCGGCGCCGGAAGAATCATATTGGGTTCGCTTGCATTTAAAAATTCTGAATCCATTAGAGTGCTCCTAAATAATTTTGGGCAAGATAGGATTGCCGTGGCCTTAGACCACTTAAGAGGTGAGATTATGGTTGATGGATGGAGAAAATCGGCGCACATGACCCTCAAGGAAGCTGTTAAAATGTTTTCGGCTATGGGAGTTAAGTTCTTTTTAGTGACGTCTATTCAGCGGGATGGAACCTTAAGTGGACCAGATATTGAGAGCCTTTCGAGGGTAGTGGAGCTGGATGTTAATGTGATAGCCTCTGGAGGTGTGAGAAGCCTAGATGATATAAGGGTTCTGAGAGATCTTGGGGTTTATGGAGTGGTTGTTGGCAGAGCGTTATATGAGGGACGTTTCAGCCTCAAGGAAGCCTTAAAAGTTTCTTTAAATAAAAATGGTTAGGTGAGGGATAAAACTAAATGGTTTTAGCTAAGCGGATAATTCCATGCTTAGATGTTGATCATGGGAGGGTTGTTAAGGGGATAAACTTTGTTAATCTTCGGGATGCTGGTGATCCAGTTGAACTTGCAAGACGCTACAGTGATGAAGGAGCTGATGAACTTGTCTTTCTGGATATAACGGCTTCGCCGGAGAAGAGGAGCATACTTAGAGACGTTGTTAGATCAGTCGCATCTGAAATAAATATACCGTTCACAGTTGGAGGCGGAATAAGAAGCGTTAAGGATGCGCACATAGTTTTATGTAGTGGCGCTGACAAAGTATCTGTTAACACAGCCGCTGTTGAAAGACCAGAGTTAATTAGGGAGCTTGCTGAAACATTTGGTTCTCAATGCGTCGTTTTGGCGATAGACGCAAAGAGAAGGTATGAAAGGAGAGCGGATAAAACTCTTGTGGAGACATCAAAGGGATCATGCTGGTTCGAAGTTTACACTTATGGCGGGCGAAAACCAACAGGAATAGACGCGCTCCAGTGGGCTGTTAAAGGAGCCGAGTTAGGCGCTGGCGAAATACTGTTAACGTCAATGGATAAGGATGGAACAGAGGATGGATACGATATTGAATTAACTAGGAGTATTGCCGAGCGCGTTAATATACCAGTTATAGCAAGCGGTGGAGCTGGAAAACCCGAACATTTCCTTGAAGCCTTCACCCTAGGTAAGGCTGATGCGGCTCTAGCAGCTTCAGTCTTTCATTATAGTAAATATCCGATACAGGTGATTAAGCGGTTTCTGTATGAGAGGGGGGTGCCTGTTAGGCTTTGAAGAGTTTAAAAATCGTGAGCATAGATGAATTAGACTTCGAGAAGTGTGGTGGACTGCTTCCAGTTGTCGTACAAGAGTATGGCTCTGGGAGAGTGCTAACATTAGCCTACGTGAATAGGGAAGCAATAGAGAAGACCATTAAAACTGGATACGCACATTACTATAGGCGCTCTCACGGCAGAGTAATGAAGAAGGGCGAAACATCCGGGAATGTTCAGGAAGTTATAGATATACTTGTTGATTGCGATCACGATGCGCTACTTTATATTGTCAGAAAGAAAGGGCCAGCATGCCATCTTGGAGAGGAGACATGCTTCCACAATAAATTAGGGAGACATGAAGCCGATATCTGAAGAAAAAGATACATGTGAAAAACTCATTTTCTTTCCGATCGCGACTTCAAATTTTTCATAAGGTTAACTAGCTTGCAGAAGTGGCAGGAGGCTCCCTCAAGGGATGTTGGCATCCCG
>CAZOWB010000090.1:0-5898 GCA_964583315.1 uncultured Candidatus Bathyarchaeia archaeon
GAGGATATAAAGAAGGGTTAAGTAATATTAAGGAGAGGTGAAATTTTAACTCCCGCTAAAATAGGGGTTTTCGTCGCTTTAGGCTTAAGGAAAACCGTAGTTTACCGGAAACCCCGTGTGATAGTAATCCCGACGGGTACGGAAATCCGTGAGCTTGGTCTTGAACTTAATGAGGGACAAGTTTACGATGTGAACTCCTATACTTTAGCCTCTTTACTCCTAGCGAACGGTGCCTCAGTATCTAGAGCTCCAGTAATCCCTGACACCTACGAAGCTTTAAGCGGCGCTTTACATCGTTTCGTAGAAGACTACGACCTAATAGTTTTTTCAGGTGGGAGTTCGGTTGGAGAACGAGACATGCTGGCAGACATAATAGAAAAAGAGGGAAAACTCCTATTTCACGGGGTTCAGATAAAACCTGGCAAGCCAACTCTTTTCGGCATAGTTAAGGGAAAACCAGTTTTGGGCATGCCCGGCTATCCAGCGTCATGTTTAAGTAATGCTTATGTGTTTCTGGTACCAGCAGTACGTAAAATGGCTAGATTACCTCCCAGAAAACCAACTATTGTTAGAGCCAAAATGGCTAGGCGGGTTGTCTCAGCCTCCGGCCGCGAGCAGTTTCTCACAGTTAAAATAGTTGATGGCAAAGCCTATCCAGTTTTTAAGAAATCCGGTGACATAACGAGCTTATCGAAAGCTGATGGATACATAATTTTACCAGTCAACTTAGACGTGATAGAGGAGGGCGAAGAGGTAATGGTAACCCTATTTGAGTAGCTCTCTTTTTATTAGGTAGGATTATTCTTGAGGTTCTCTTAATAATTAGCAGTGAGATTTAGCTTTCACAATTTTCTTAGCACAATTATGGTGCAATATATTTAAATGTGATTCCCATTATTATAGGATAAAGAAAAAATTCAGGATTCGAAAGAATCTTCAAAAGGGGTAGCTACTTGGGTAAAAAGAAAGTTATTAGCGAAGAAGAGATGAATGAGCTGGTGCTTCCAGCAGGAACTGATGTCCTAGGGATAGCTGTGAAGCTGCTTGGATACGACCGCGTACTAGTTAAATGTCAAGACGGGTACGAGCGTATATGCCGAATAAGGGGTAAACTTAAAAGGAGATTTTGGATAAGAGTCGGCGATGTTGTTCTAGTTTCTCCATGGGACTTTCAATATGAAACCCGCGGGGACATAATTTGGCGCTATACCAGAGGGCAAGCAGAAAATCTACGTAAGATGGGACTCTTAACAATTGAGTAAAAAAACTGTTCTCGGATGGTTTTTAAATGGCACTTAAAGATAGATTACGGAAAAAGCTCGAACGTAAGGAGAAAACGTATGAAAGTAAGCAGCTAATGAAGGAAAAACGTAGTGAGGAATATGAAGTTCTTGAAGAAGTTTTTGACCGTTCAACTCTCATGACAATATATGATTTCATGAACAGAGGTGAAATAAAAGAGATATATGGAGTTGTTAATTCAGGTAAGGAGTCACGGATCTATTGGGGAATAAACTCCAACGATGAGGAGATTGCCATAAAAATATTCCTGACGGTTTCAGCCGAATTTAGAAAGGGTAGGCTTCCATATATACTTGGGGATCCAAGATTTAAAAGCGTTAGAAGAGACATAAGAGGTCTAGTTTTCCTATGGGCTCAGAAAGAATTCAAAAATTTGAATCTAGCTTACAACGCTAAGGTTAGGGTGCCGCGTCCAATAGCTATAAAAAATAATGTGCTCCTTATGGAGTTCATAGGCAAAAATGGTATAAGTGCTCCGCTTCTTAAAGAGGTTGAGCTCAAAAACCCTGAGAGAATGTATCGTCTCGTTCTTTTGCATGTTAAAAGGCTTTATAGAGGAGCTGGATTAGTTCATGGCGATCTTAGCGAATATAACATTATGATTTGGAAGGGTAGACCGGTTTTATTTGATTTTTCCCAAGCCGTTCCCATTGAACATCCAACCTCGGATCAATTCCTCATAAGGGATCTTGAGAACATAAATAGATACTTTTTAAAGCTCGGTGTGAACGTAGTCGATGTTGAAGAGGCATTCAAGGTGATTACTGGTGTCGCAGCTGTTCGTTAAAATACCGAGAGAGAGAATCGGAGTTTTAATAGGGCCAAATGGCAGTACAAAGGAATACATAGAGAGAAAGCTACCAGTTAAACTTGATATTAACAGTGAAACTGGCGATGTAATCATAACCCTAAAAGAGGGTGCTGAAGATCCCTCACTGCTCTTTAAAGCCAGAGATGTGGTTTTGGCTATTGGCAGAGGCTTTTCTCCTGAAAGGGCATTTAGGCTTATGGAGGATGAGGATTACATACTTGAAATAATTGATTTAAGGAGCATTTTAGGCAGATCGGAGTCAGCTCTAAGGCGAATTAAGGGGAGAATAATTGGAAGAGACGGAAAGACAAGGCAAATAATCGAGGAAATGAGTGGGGCATTGATATCCGTCTACGGGCATACAGTCGCGATAATAGGAGATTTCGATCAAGCTAGTGTGGCACGTGAGGCAGTAAACATGCTTATAAATGGTAGCGAACACGCAACTGTTTATAGGTTTCTCCAGAGGAAGAGACAAGAGATTAAAAGAAGAAGATTTGAGCTTTGGGAAGGCGGTTCATTATTACCGAGATCTAAATGAGCATGATAAGAATATATATCTACCACTATTTTGGAAAAAGAATTAGACTAAGCTTTCAAAGGAAAAAGGAGCGTGGAGGTAATAAGCCAGATTTTTCAAGAGATAAGTCCAGCTGACTTCTTTTATAGAAATAGGGATATAGCGGGCTTTTCTAATCCTGCAAGAGCCATTTTCTCAGCTATCCGAGAGCTTATTGAAAACTCTCTCGACGCTACTGAACCAGCAGGTATTTTACCGGACATATACGTTCGCTTATCATTCATGAATGAAAATGGAAATCAGAACATTTATGTTTTAAGAGTTGAGGATAACGGTTTAGGCATACCAGCTGATTATGTGCCCCTAGCTTTCTGCCAATTTCTCTTTAGTTCAAAGTATAAGCTGAAGCAGTCCCGTGGAACATTCGGTTTGGGCGGAACAATGACTATACTCTATGGGCAGATAACAACTAACAAACCAGTTAAGGTTATTTCGAGCACTGGCACATCGAAGATATACGAGTACACTCTTATGATAGATATTGAGCGGAACCGACCGGTTGTCTTAGATAGGAAAATATATAGGAATAGAAGTAGGTGGCATGGCACGATAGTTGAAGTAAATATTGAGGGAGACTATTCTAAAGCGATGCCTAAAGTTCTTGATTATCTGAAGCAAACGGCAATTGTTAACCCCTATGCTAACTTAATGTTTATTGATCCAAGGGGGCGACTGTATAAGTTTGAGAGAACAGTTACAACTCTCCCTCCGCAACCAAGAGAGACATTACCCCACCCGCATGGCATAGATGTTGAGACAATGTACCGCATAATACGCATAACACGCTGTAAAACACTACTGGATTTCATGCGGGAACATTTCCATAGAGTTGGCAAGCGTACTGCACGACGTTTCCTTAAGTTTGCCGGGTTCCCAGAAGATATGGACCCAAAAAGGCTTAGACCTGATGAGATAGTACAGTTTGTTCAAGCCATGAAGAATTTCAATGAGTTCTTACCGCCCGATGCCAGCTGCCTTTCACCTCTAGGCGAAAATATTCTTAAGGCTGGCATATTAAAGGAGCTTGAACCCGAATTTGTAGCTGTTTCACAGCGTAAACCATCCGCCTACTCCGGTCATCCATTCATCGTTGAAATAGGAATAGCCTACGGAGGGAAGGTCCCTATGAAAGAAGACATAATACTGTATAGATTTGCCAATAAGATTCCATTAGTCTACGATGAATCTGGCGATGTTAGCTGGAAAATTGTTAAGTCAATTAACTGGAGAAAGTATGGTTTAACCCCCAGCATGCCATTTGCGGTTTTAGTCCACATATGTAGCACTAAAGTTCCTTGGAAAACTGTTGGAAAAGAGATGATTGCGGATAGACCTGAAGTTAGCCGTGAAATCCTTAATGGAATCAGGGAGGTTGCCCGCAAGCTTGGAACCTACGTTTCAAGAAAAGAGAGAATAAAACGTGAGAAAGCCCGTCTCTCAGTGTTCGCAAGATATCTACCGAAAATAGCCGAGTTCTCAACTAGGCTTGCTGGAAAAGAAAAAATACCGGATATAGGTGAACTCTTAAGGAGGGTTAGAAGATTTGAAAAAGAGTAGCGATATTACCGCAGCTAGAAAAAAGCGGAAGGAAGTCCTCACAAAACTTGAAAGATTTGGCCGTGATCTCTATGAGCAACTTGAAAAGGGAATTTTTCCGCAGATAATCATGCCAAGCAGATCAACAGACAACATATACTATAACCCGGAGCTCAGACAATACGTTTTAGGCGATAAGAGGGTTAAAAGAAGCGCAAGGAATATTAGACATCTGAGGCCATTCACTCAGCTTGTTTGGATGGCGTACTTCACACATGAATTAACTCTTAATCAGAAGACCTCAACCCTAAGAGACGTATTTTACTCGGCGCAGGCATATGATATATCATTTAAGAGTCAGGATGAGTCCGATAATATTATAACGGATTTAGAGACTGTTTTAGGCTGCACAAGGGAAGACTTCAATGTTTTTCCAGAGGAGAGCTCAGCTGTTTTCGGCGACCTAACAATAGAGTATACCGTTCCAAATTATGAGGGAAAACGTTTAAATCTAACTTCACACCCCGACGGCGTAATGATCGGCCCAGCCCTAACATCCGCGGAGTTTGTGGAAACAAGCGCCGACAAAGTTATAGCCATCGAGAAAGGCGGCTTATTCACAAGATTCATTGAGGAAAGAGTTCATGAGAAATTTAACGCCATATTAGTCTTCTTGAGGGGACAAGCTCCCCGCTCAACCAGATACTTCATCCGCAGACTTAATCAGGAGCTGGGTCTACCAGTTTACATATTCACTGACGCTGATCCTTGGGGTATGCACATAGCTATGGTCATAATCTCCGGTTCAGCGAATGCAGCTCACGTAAGAGAGCTAACAACTCCTGATGCGAAGTGGGCTGGCGTTTGGGCTTCAGACATCATAAACTATAAGCTACCTAACGATAAGCTTAAAGATGTAGACATCAAGCGCCTACATGAGCTTATGCGTGATCCGAGATATAAAGGTGAGATCTGGCAGAGAGAGATAAACGTCTTTCTGAAGTTTAAAAGAAAATGTGAACTCGAGGCTTTCTCAAGGTATGGATTAACTCACATAGTGGACAAGTATCTGCCAGAGCGACTTAAAGAAATGGAAGACTAAAAAATTATTTATGTATTTATCGCAAAATCTTTAAAATTAAATTTAATCTCTGAGGGAGTAAATTGAGTAGAAGAAAAAAATCCTCAACGATTCTAGGCCTAGTGTTCGTAGAAAAGATTTCCGGCTTAATCCTAATGATTGCCGGAATAATATTAGTATACCACACGAATATGTACATGAATGATTTGGGAGGAATAGGCTTATCTCTAGTAGCAGTCGGCATAATACTATCAATTTTAGGCCTAGTAATGATTATAGCTAAAACCGAATAAGATTAACTTAGGTGAAAAAATCTTTAATCTTTTAAATTAATTTATTTTTGTGAGGGGAAAATGACCAAGAAAATAAATGTGACAGTCTGGAACGAGTTTATCCATGAAAGGGAAGATCCAAAAGTCGCTGAAATTTATCCTAATGGGATACATATGGTTATTGCTGAACACCTACGTGATGAAGGATTCAATGTCCGAACAGCCACGCTTGATGAACCGGAGCATGGTTTAACAGAGAATGTGCTCAACAATACTGATGTGCTAATATGGTGGGGACATGCTGCCCATGATAAAG
>CAZOWB010000091.1:0-5829 GCA_964583315.1 uncultured Candidatus Bathyarchaeia archaeon
CCATTCCATCAAAGATTATTTTGCCGCTGCTTGGCCTATCAAGAAGCCCAAGCATATTGAGCAGAGTTGTCTTCCCGGAGCCGGAGGGACCCATTATGGCAACTAAATCCGCTTCATGAACGCTAAAGTTAACTTCTTTAAGGGCTACGGTTGATATATCGCCTACTCTATATTCTTTACTAACATTTACTAGCTCTATTAGCGGTTTCTTGGAATCCGCCATGTTTTTCATACCCTCAGCTTTAGTCTGCTGGTTTATTAATAAACCGCCCATTCTTTTCTATCGGATTCCTATATATAGGATTCCGAAATATTCATATAGGAAGAACCCTATATAAGTGTTGTTGTCTGAAATGAAGAAAAGCACGGAGATAATGAAAGAGCAAATAAAGAAGGGTTATCTTAAGCTGGCAATCCTATATACGCTATTAAGAGGACCCTTACATGGATATGAGATAATTAAGAGAATAAGAGAGAATACATTCGACTTGTTAACTCCTACAGCTGGGTCGCTTTATCCAGCCTTGAAAGAGTTGGAAGCTAATGGATTAATTAGGGGGGAATGGCATCAACAGAAAAGAAGAATAAAGGTTTATGCGATAACGGATAAGGGTAGAGAGGCTTTTAGACAGGTTATTGAGAAGCATTTTAGCATAGCCTCAGCGATTAGGAAATGGTTATTAAAGCAGATGGCTCCGGTCCATCCCGTTGAAATCGGTGAAACGACTCCTGTCTTCATGCAGATCGTGAAGGTGCTTTTGCTGAATGAAAATGCAACTATAAAGGATAGGATTGAAGCCTTAAGAGATCTCAAGGAAAGGCTCCAGCAGCTAAATGAAGTTATAGATAAGCTTGTGTCCAACATTGACAGGAGAATTAGAAGCTTAGAAGCAGAAATAAAATCTCTCAAACAAACATGTTAAAGTACCAAAAAATTTAGGGATCTAAACAGCTATCTGCCAAGCATCTTTATATTCCTCATTTCAGATTAATCTTTTACGCCAAGATTAGGTTGATGGAGGTTCTTTGAGATGGAAAACTCGTTTATTCAACCGCTTACGCCAGAAATAAGAAGGATATATTATAAGCAAGGCTATAGGCTCGTAGGTAAACACCTACATAGCGCCGTTAAGATTTGCCGGTGGACTAAAGAGAGCCTAAGGTCTAATAGGGTCTGTTATAAGGAGCTATGGTATCCGCCTGTTAAAAGCCATAGATGCATGCAGATGACACCATATATAGGATGTAACTGCCACTGCTTGTATTGCTGGAGAATACATTCGGGTGATAGAGATGGCCTATACTGGAGAGAGTTCCCGTTGAACTTAGAAGAATTCGATGAGCCAGCGGAAATCATAGAGGAATTGATTAAAAAGAGAAGAGAATTGCTCTCAGGATGGAAGGGAAACCCTAAGGTTGATAGGGAGAAGTTTGAGGAGGCCTTAAAGCCGACAATGATGACTATGAGCCTAACCGGCGAGCCAACACTCTACCCTAGAATATCAGAGCTTATAATTGAGGCTGAAAAAAGAGGTATGATAACATTCTTGGTTACGAATGGAACCGTTCCCAGCGCGTTAGAGCGCATGAACCCGTTACCCTTCCAGCTCTACGTTAGTGTTCCGGCGCCAGACAGAAACACATATATTAAGATTGTTAGGCCGCTTATAAAGGATGCATGGGAGCGGCTGAACAGAACGCTGGAGTTGCTTCCAAGCCTAGAAACACGTAAGGTTCTGAGATTCACCGTGATTAAAGGCTGGAATACAGAAAATATTGAAGGCTATGCGAAAATAGTTGAGATGGCTGAACCAAATTTTGTTGAAGTTAAAGCGTATGAATGGGTTGGGCAAAGCAGGGAGCGGCTGCCGAGGGAAGCCATGCCATATATGAGAGACGTGGAAGATTTTGCAAATAAATTGGCAAATTTAACTGGATATGCAATTAAGGGGAAATATAAGCCAAGCGGAGCGGTATTACTCGCATAAATCATGCGTTAGCTCAATTTGGTTACTAGATTAGCGGATTTTGTTAGGGCTTTAAAAAATTAAAGATTAGTAAGCGTAAAGCGTAATAGGTAGAAAAAACAATATAAATTAAATTGGTTAGCGAATTTAAAGTTATATTTGGCTCAAATATTTAGCCAAGAAAAAATTTCAGCCCTGGAGGTGTTTGAGTTTGGTTAGTAAAAGGAAGCTTAAGGAGTATGAGGATAGAGTAAAACAGGCTTTAGCGATTCTTGGGCAAGTCTCAGAAGATACAACAACTCCCAGAAATATTAGAAGAACAGCTAAAGAGGCAATGGATATTCTACAATCAACAGAATATACTCTTGGTGTTAGAGCCTCAAATGCTATATCAGTTATCGACGAAATACTCCAAGACCCCAATATGCCTCCCTATACTCGTGTAAGACTCTGGAATGTTATGAGCCTCCTTGAAGGAATAAAGGACTAAAAATCCTCTGAAAATATTTTCATATAAATTTCTGAAATACTATTTTTTCATTCATTTTTGCGATAGGTGTTTCCGGTGCCGAAAGAATTATTAGCTATTGCCCCTAAGGAGCCGGTCTTGGCGGAATATGAGGAACCTCCTCTTAAACCTGATCAGATACGAATTAAGAGCTGTTTTTCGGCGGAGAAGCATGGAACAATGTTACCGATTTATAGGGGTCTATCAGCCTTCTCTGAAAAGGCTTTTGACCCTGAAACCGGCCTGTTTATACCCAAACATAGAGGAGGAGGACAGTCTATATCTTTTCCAATTAGGCTTGGCAACATGACAGTTGGCACAGTGATTGAAGTTGGAAGTCAAGTTAAAAGATTTAGGGTAGGTGATAGGGTTTATGGTTATCTGCCGATTAGAGAGACACATACGGTTCATGAGAAAGATGTTAACCATGCGCCTCCAGAACTTAGTGATGAAGAGATAGTCTGCATTGATCCGGCAACTGTGGCTTTAATGGCGGTTCGTGAAGGCCACCTCAGGCTTGGCGATAGCGTGGCTGTTTTTGGGCTTGGCGCGGTGGGACTTATGACTATTCAGATGGCGAAGCTCTCAGGGGCATTACTTGTGATAGGTGTTGAACCTATAGAAAAGAGGCGGAAGTTAGCTAAATCCTATGGAGCTGACATAGTTATAGATCCCACTTCATGTGACGTAGGTTTAGAAATCAAGAAGATAACAAAATGGAAAGGTGTTGACATAACCATAGAAACAAGCGGTTCCTATGCAGCTTTGCATCAAGCAATTAGAGGAACACGCTATGGCGGAACAATAGTGCCTGTTTCATGGTATCATGGTGAGGCAAGAGAGTTAAATCTGGGCGAAGAATGGCATTTTAACCGCCACATAATGGTTTCCGGCGCGCGGGTTGAAAGCGAACCTTATCGGGACTATCCACTATGGAATAGAGAAAGAGTCTACCAAACAGTTATAGAATTCTTTAAGAAGAAACTCTTGAGAGTAGACGGTTTACTCTCGCCAATAGTGCAATTTAAGGATGTTGTTGAAGCCTATAGGATGCTGGATGAAAGACCGGAGGAAACAATTAAATTAGGCGTTAGATATAGTTAGAGATGTAGCTCTGAAATAAGGGAGCGTTTTCAATGCCTAAATATGAAGCAATGCTTTATGAACGACTCCAAAACAATAAGGTTAGATGTAATCTTTGCGCTCGTAGATGCGTAATACCTGAGGGTGGAATGGGCTTCTGCGGTGTGAGAAAAAATGATAATGGAAAGCTATATTCGCTGAATTACG
Organism: uncultured Candidatus Bathyarchaeia archaeon; assembly: GCA_964583315.1. Classification (GTDB taxonomy): domain Archaea; phylum Thermoproteota; class Bathyarchaeia; order Bathyarchaeales; family DTEX01; genus DTEX01. Next base: position 3,766 of record CAZOWB010000091.1, read on the forward strand.
CTAAGGCTTGCGCAGCTAATGTTGATCCGATAGGAAAGAAGCCCCTTTCGCATTTCCATCCCGGAGCCCTCGTAATGTCTATATCAACTGTGGGATGCAACTTCCACTGCCAGTTCTGCGATAATTGGGCTATTAGCCAAGAGCGAGATATCATTGGTAAATATTTTCCACCTGAAGAAGTTGTTAAAGCCGCACTGAATAATGGATGTCAAGGGATAAGCTACACTTATACTGAGCCAACTATTTTCTTTGAATATGCGTATGACACCGCTGTTCTCGCCCATGAGCGCGGCTTATTCAATACATTTGTAACGAATGGTTACATGACTCCTGAAGCTGTTGAAAAAATCTCACCCTACCTCGATGCTGCAACAGTCGACTTTAAAGGGGGAGGAGACCCAGAATTCTATAGGAAGTTTTCTGCGGTTCCATCGGTTGAACCGATTTTTGAGTCACTTAAAGAGATGAAGAAAAGAAATATACATATTGAGGTAACCAATTTAGTTGTGCCGAAGATCGGCGATTCAATGGAAAGAATAAGGGAACTAGCATTATGGATCAAAGAAAACTTAGGTAGAGATACCCCATTTCATCTTCTGAGATTCCATCCGGATTACAAGCTAGTTGATATATCGTCGACGGAGATAAGAACTCTTGAAAAAGCCTATGAAGTGGCTAAAGAAGCTGGACTAAACTATGTTTATCTCGGGAATGTTCCGGGACACAGATATGAAAACACCTATTGCCCAAACTGCCAGGAATTAATCATAAAAAGATACGGATTTGACATAATAAGATGGAACTTAACAAAAGATATGCGATGCCCAAAATGCGGACACCAAATAGCCATAAAGGGGAAATTCCATAAAACAGGCTTCTCTCTGCCATATCCAATAATCTAACCCATTAACTTTTAACAATTCATCCCCTCTGCTCTTTGAGTTTGGACCATGGGAAAAGCATTAAAAATTAGAATTTAATTGTTAATTGTGATTCTAGAATTGCTGAAACCCGAGATAGATTCCTAAATTCTTAATAGTTTCAACTCCCCTACATTTTCTTGATGATTCATGTGGCGTATTTTCAGAAGGGACGCCGTTGAAGTATTGTATGATGAAAGGGCTAGAGTTAGCTTAGCAAGATACTTTGCTGTAATGCAGGATAAGAAGCCAGCTAAGTTTATGATCGCGAAGAAGCTTCCAGCCGAATTCGATGAGGATGAGCCACTTAGGGATCTGTGGGCTAAGCATGATAAGTTAACCGAGGAGTTTTATAGGCTTCAGGATAAAATAGATTCTGGAGTAGTAAATCTGGAAGATTTTGATGTTCCAGAAAAATCTTATCTGGATCTTAAGGTTGCTATTGCCAACAAAATTTTGGAGCACTGTCATCTCTGTAATAGGCGGTGTGGTGTAAACCGCATAAAAGGTGAATTAGGCTACTGTAGATGTGGAACCCAAATAACGGTCTCCTCAATATTTGAGCATATAGGCGAAGAACCCGAATTGGTTCCATCGGGAACAATCTTCACTATGGGATGCACAATCCGTTGCCTGCACTGCCAAAACTGGACTATATCCCAGTGGATGGAAGCAGGCGAGGTTTATACTCCTAAGCGTTTGGCTTTAGCTATCGAGCAATTACGCAAGAATGGTTGTAGAAACGCTAATCTCGTCGGCGGCGAGCCTACCCCTTGGCTGGAGCAGTGGCTTGAGACGTTCAGATATGTGAATGTTAATATCCCTGTTGTCTGGAACTCAAACTCATACTATAGTGAGGAAACCGCTAGGCTCCTAGCAGGATTTGTTGACGTTTACCTTCTAGACTTTAAGTATGGGCCCTTTGATTGCGCGAAGAAGATTTCAGATGCTCCTGATTACTGGAATGTTTGCACAAGAAATCATATTTATGGGAACAAGTATGGTGAGCTTATAATACGCGTTTTGGTGTTGCCGGATCATTTGGAGTGTTGTACGAAGCATATTCTAAAATGGATTGCTGAGAATCTTGGCAGGAACGTTAGGACAAATGTTATGTTTCAGTATAGGCCGGAGTGGAGAGCTT
>CAZOWB010000092.1:0-5797 GCA_964583315.1 uncultured Candidatus Bathyarchaeia archaeon
ATGCGGAGGGATTGCCCACAATACCTGTTAGGGTCTCGCTTTTTACTGGTAGATACACTCTGCCCTTCCGTGGATGGCAACCCTTAGAGCAGGCTGATGTTCCTATAGCTGAGCTCCTTTGGGATAAGGGAATAACCTCCGCTTTGATATCTGACACCTATCATATGCATAAGCCCAAAATGGGATTCGCGAGGGGATTCGATTACGTTATATGGATTAGAGGTCAAGAAAATGATCCCGCTATCATAGATCCAAATATTAAAGTTGACTTATCCAAATATAGCGAGAAGAACTGGCATCCGGCATATCCCGGTCAGCCTGAACGAATTGTTAAAAAACAGTTTGAACAATATCTCAGAAATTCAGCTCACTGGAAAAGCGAAGAAGATCATCATGTTGCGCAGGTTATGAAGGCTGGAATGAAATGGCTTGAAAATATGGTTCAAAACGGAAAGAATGATCGGCTTTTTCTGTGGATAGATAGCTTTGATCCGCATGAGCCTTGGGATCCGCCAAGCCAATATACTGATATGTATCCGGTACCAGAATATGACGGTCTCCCAATAATATGGGGTGGTGGCTTCGCTAAAGATTGGACATTAGCTGAAATTCGACATATTCGTTCGCAATATGCTGGGACAATTACATTGGTTGATAAATGGACTGGCCTTTTCCTAGAAAAAGTAGAGGAATTAGGACTCTTAGATAATACTATGATAATATTTCTGTCAGACCACGGCGAGCCTCTAGGAGAGCATGGGATAATTAAAAAAGTTCAACCATGGCCTTATGATGAGCTTTCTCGTATACCACTAATCATAAGGCTTCCAGACAGCATGAAAGAGAGAAAACGCGTTGAAAAATTTGTTGGGATGCCCGACATTGCGCCAACAATATTAAAGTTCTTCAATGTTAAAGTCCCGCCAATAATGCAGGGAAGAGACTTACTATCATTAATACATAACGAAGAGGAAGAAACTCTAGATTTCGGAATAAGCGGCTTTTATAATAGATCATGGAGCATAAGAGATCACAAGTGGAGCTACTACCTATGGCTTGGGATAGCCTCAGCTAGAGCTGAAAAGAAACCAGAACTCTACAAATACGATCCAAATTATGTGCCACCTAAACCTTCAGATTACAAGCTCGGAGATCAACCTGAAAAAGAAAATCTAATCGAAGAAGAACCGGAAATAGCAAAAACTTTAGAAGAAAAAATGCAGAATTTCATCAAAAGTCTTACTCCCTCCCCTGGAGATTTAATGGCTAAAGACTTCCTAAAGAGAGGAATGTTGCGGAGGGGCTGACAGAATTCCCTTATCATTTTTCTCTTTAAATTTTTTAATGAATTAATTTTTATTGATAATAGATTTCTAAGAGAATTCAACTAAATTAAATATAATTAAGGTAAATTAAGAAAGATGAAAAAGTTCAACTAGGTGTCGCCTTCTTCTTCAACCGGTTTGAAATCCTGGCACACTGGGCTGTCAAGATAACGGAATTCTCCATGTAATTTGCATCTGATAACTGGAGGACACTGCAATTCCGCATATTCACATTCTGCGCAGGTAGGCAATTAGATCACCAAAAGTCATACATTGCATGTATATTTAATAAATCTTCTTTAATAAACTTATATTCACATACTTCATTATTAAATTAACTGATGAAAGAAGAAACTAAGTTTCTATTTTATAATTAACTTTAATCCCTCTTTCTAGGCTTCTGCTCATGAGGCAGCCGCGTTTAAAAAGACTTTCAGCCCTCTTAAATTTTTTCATCGTATCCTTATCCTCCGGAATTTTGAGTTGAATAGTTAAGTTAATGTTATTTACGCAGTTTCTTCCCATTTCATCTTTTGCAGTAATTGCCTCAGCAATAGCTTTAAAATCGTCGATTTTAACTCCAGCCCACTTCAATAAAAAAAGTAGCGTTGAACACATGCATTCTGCTAAAGAAGCAGCTAAAAGCTTACGCGCCTCCGCACCCATTTCCTCTAGCGGAATTCCTGATCTTTTAATGATCAAATCATTCATCGTTTTACTACCAAACTTTATTCTGAGACCTCCCTCCTCCAACATTTCCAGCTCTACTTTAGCCTCAGATTTAAAAGTAGCCATATTTTACACCTAAATACATTACTCCCTCATGAATTTATTAATTTATTTTATTCCCCCTCAGTTACAAGTTCACTATGATTGTGACATCCCCGGCTATTCCACCGAGTACCGGATCACGCGCCCATAATAATTTCGGTTTTCAGGTGTTTGTGTCAGTATTGTTAGAAGAACTTTCTTAATAGATCCGTTCTAAGATATTGGTCAGGCGAGAGAATCCTTAAAGTCAGAGAAAAACTATAACATTCCCATTAATTATGATAAATAATCACATAGTTAACGCTGAAGGTTTAAAGCACTCTCCTGAAGAGATCAGCTATTATCTTGACTGCATCATTTTCCATTTTAATCCTATATGTCTTCGGCTTATAAGGGGTCTCTTCAACCCACCCTATCTTAACCAGAATCCTCAGATTCTTCCTAACGTCTATTGGCTTCAAGCCCGTAGCTTTCTCAAGAGCATACTTGGTAAAGTACTCCTCTGATTTCTTAATCATCTCCCTAAGAATCCTTAGTCTTCCCGGACTTCCAAGCCCAGCTTCAATATCCTCCCATCTTATTAGCCTTTTTTCCAGAGGCATCCCCCTCCCCCCTAAAGTACGTGGCGCCTTAAATACCTTAACCTTCTTAAACCCAAGATTGGTGTAAAATATGACTAAAGAATTCTTAGCCGCCGGCTTCTACCTGAAGGGTGATGGATGGATTATATGCGCCTATAAAGTTGCTGGGGACAAGTATATAACACTTAAGATTAGCAAAATTAATGGAATCAAAGAGAGGGAATGTTCATTAAAGTAATGTTTTTAAAGTTAAAGCCTCGTCCTTTATAATTATACAGAACTTGACTCAAATCCTCCCCTATACTATTTCGTTTAGATTAGTTCGCATTTTCTCCTTTAAGCTGACATCAATCAACCTCATATTTTTTCCCCTTATCAGGTATAATTATTTCGCTACCTATATCCCCTATAAATCTGCTGAAAAGTTTTGGGTAATTTCCATGAATGGGGAAGATCTTTTTTGGTCTAATGGCTCTTACAGCTTCCCTGAGATGTAGCGGCATTATATGTCCTGAAACATGAACATGATATTGGGGTAGACCGTAATGTTCAAGCCAATTTAGCAGTCTGTTGAAATCTATTTCCATCTCCTCATTGAAGGGCTCGGAGGCTGATAAAATATAGCAGCTTCCAGGGGAGGGGTTAATTTCAACAAGCCAGCCTAAATCAAAGAATGACATTGACAGTATTATCTCGCTTTGTTTCTTAGATACTTCTGATGGGCTTATAGTTTCCCCGATATCCATTATCTCTCGCTCCCAGCGAAAATACTTCTTTTTCTCCTTTCGAAAAATCAAGATGCTTTCATCATCAAGTCTTGGAATGCTTAAGTGGGGGTCTCGGCTAAGCTTATGCAAAAGATAGGCTTGCTTTAATGGAATTGTAAGCTGCCTATTATTCTTTAAGGCTACTTCATAGAAGGATTTCAGTCTATCTGTATCTGCATAAGCGAATTCTGTTAGAACTAGTCCGGATGAGTCAGCGACTATCTGGTTAAGCTTCGCCATTACTTCGCTTTCTGAAGAAAATTCAACTTCAGCCATATTGGTATTTTCGCAGATCATTACTTCAGGTTTTTCGCTGATTGAAGCTTCGAGGAAATCTCTAGTCAACTCAGGCCTTAAACCATGCCGCCTGAAATCCCCCGTATAAACGATTGTTCCAGACGACGTATGTATTATAAAGCCATAGGATCCTGGAACCGAATGATCCACATGTATCGGTCTAACCTCTATTGGGCCAACCTTAATTTTATCGCCGGTACGAAACGTCTTAAACTTTATTCCTTTAAGATTAAATTCTAAGTTTACGGGGCGCACTTCGCTTAGAGCATGAAGTATTGTTGCTGTTGTCTCACCGCAATAAACAGGTACATCCCTCTTCAGAAAGGATATATGGGCTGAATGATCCATGTGCGAGTGAGAGAGAAAGACAGCATCTATTTCAGGTTTGGAGTTATCAAAATTATATACCCCGCTCAAATTTGGTAGGATTCCGAGTTCAATTAAATCTAATCCGCTCTTAGGAGAGAGAAATGGTGTTGAATAAAATCTCTCTCTTAAAGAGAATGACATGCCAAAATCAAATAAAACCTTTACGTCTTCATCTTGTATGAGAACCTTATTTCCGCCAACCTCATTTACTCCACCATAGAATGTTACACTTGCCATTATTAAGCTAACCTCACTATTTTTAATTCATTTTACTTTTTTATTAGAGTAATCTTTCAGTAGATTTTTACAGACATTAGAAATCGCAAATATTATGTGTGGTGGAGTAAAGAAGCTGAAGACTTTTATGTAGCGTGGAGATAAAGCCTTTTTAACATTTTCGATTTTTCCGTCAGCCTCTAAGTATCCACGTATAAATTCCTTCACAATACTGCTAACAACATCAAGCGGTGGTAAAAGAGTATAGTGACCGGAATAATACAGAAATTCAGATATGTCCCAAGCTTGATTCCCACCAATCTCCGCCTGCTCAAGATCTACGAAAAATATTTTTTCATTAGACGTCAATATTATATTTTCTGGCTTACAATCGCCTAACGATACTCCTAAATTATGAATTTTTGCAATTTCCTTTCCGACATGTCTAATAATCTTAAGTAGCTCAATTTTTTTATGTTCATCATTTTTCATTTTATATAATTGCCTAATTATCTCAGATATGCTAACTCCTTCAATATGCTCTTGGAAAAGGAGCTTTTCCCCCGGACTTATGTAAATTATTTTTGGAACGTTTACTCCATGATTAGACAGGAACATATTTAGAGCGTATTCTCTTTCAAGTCTAGCTTTTCCTAGTATTGTGAATCCCCTCGTACCTAAAGCCCAAAGCGCTAATGGAAACCACTTCCAACCATACCAGTCCTTAAATACTTTAACAACAAACTTTTTCTCAGCTTCATCCTCCTTAACTTTTAGCATGTATACGCTGTTAAGAACCCCTCCTAGTCTTTCGATACTATGCTCTAGAACTTGTTTTCCAGACATTTTTCTTCTCATAAACTCATTTATTGTTATTCTTTCACTGAACGCCACCATTCCGGAAGATGTCGGTATAAAAACATATTTTTTCGGGTCTTCAAGCTTATGAATTAAATATTCTGCGTCTCCATCCTCAGTGAAATATGATCTATAAATTCTATAATCATCTAAAAGCGAATCCATAAGGTTTGGAAATATTCCCAGAACATAATGAGTAATACTCACGCGGATGTCTTTGAATAATTTTTTTAGGCGGCGGCTGCGTCTCCCCCCTCGCACAGCCCTAATATGGTCTTCCGCTATTCTGAGAAAATCTCCCTGTGGGCGTAGCTTTCCCTCATTAATAAACTCTTTTATCGCCGCTTTGAATCCTCTCATCATAATGGCGTAATTTCTCTCCTTTAAATTGTCTGTGGCAATATTTAGAAAGCGGTAGGCTAAAGGTGGAAAGAGGGTTGCCCGCCGCATCATAGCTTCAAACATAAAGTATTCCGGCTTAATCATGAAGTTTCGGGACATTTCTGAAAAACTTAAAATAAGATTGTTTAAACTTTCATCAATAATCATTTTTTTAGCTTTAATCTCTTGATTCCACAAATAATCTTCGTTCACTAATGGTATGTAGGGGGTC
>CAZOWB010000093.1:0-5791 GCA_964583315.1 uncultured Candidatus Bathyarchaeia archaeon
CTAACAATAAAGAGCTCTTATGGAGTTTTCCATTATCCCTGAAAAGCTCCCAAATTTAATTTTAGGACAAAAATATATTTTCAGAAAATTTTAAACAAATATATGTCGATGTGAAATATTCTATTTTGTGAGAGAGATTTGAGCCTAAAAATGATCGAAGATCCCTACAGGGTTCTCCTCAAAAAACTTCTTAAGCGGCTAATAATGAAATTGGGCAATAACCTCGTTTCAGTTGTTGTTTATGGTAGCGTTGCACGTAAGACCACCAGAAAAAATAGCGATATTGATCTACTAATAATCGCTGATTCTCTGCCTAAAAGCCGCATGAAACGGCAAGAACTTTTCCTTGAAATCGAGAAACCCCTTGAATCAATGATCAGCGATCTCTGGGATAAAGGATTCTACATGGATTTTTCACCTGTAATTCTGTCCGTTGAAGAGGCACTTAAGATTAGGCCAATATACCTTGATATGGTGGAAGATGCAATCATAATTTACGATAAAAATGGATTTTTTAATAAGATTTTAAATAGACTCAGAAAGAGGCTTAAAGAGCTGGGCGCTAAAAGAATCTGGGTTGGCGACAAATGGTATTGGATGCTTAAACCAGACATAAAGTTCGGGGAGATTGTAGAAATTGAATAACCTCGATATGGCTAAATCCTATCTAAAACAAGCTGAGGAAAGAGTTAAACATGCTGAGGAAGCCTTAAAAACAGGAAACTACGCATACACTATACGCCAAAGCCAAGAATCAGTTGAGCTGGCTCTTAAAGGAGCATTAAGGCTTTTAGCCATAGAACCGCCCAAGTGGCATGATGTCGGCCCCATCATTAAGAAGCACAAAGAACTATTTCCCCGATGGTTTAGAGAGAGGGCGGATGAGATTGCATCAATATCTAGGAAACTCAGGCGGGAAAGAGAGCCAAGCATGTATGGTGATGAGGAAACCGGCACACCGCCAGATCAACTTTATAGTTTAATGGATGCTGAAGAGGCATTAGAATACGCTAAGAGAATTTTAGGCTTATTCAAAAGACTTTTGAAGGAACATGAGCAAGGCTAAATTAGTATTTGTTGAAAATCAATTTTATTTTGATTCATGTAAACGCTCCAGCAATTTCTCCTTAGCTTTTTCAGCTTTCTTCATAACTTCTTCAACTTTAACAGTCTTTAGCTTTCTATTTTCCATGATGATTCTTCCATTAACTATGACTGTTTCAACATCCGACGGCTTAGCCGCATAAACTAAATGGCTTATTTCATTGTATACTGGCCAAAGATGAGGTTTTTTGAAATCAACTATTATTAGGTCGGCTTTCTTTCCAACTTCAATTGACCCTATCTTCTCATCCCACAAAAGAGATTTAGCTCCATCTATCGTCGCCATTCTTAAAATGGTTTCAGCCGGCAACAAAGTTGGATTCCTATTAATGCCCTTATGTAAGAGCGCTGTAAACTTCATAACCTCAAACATGTCAGCTGAATTGTTCGAGCATGGGCTGTCAGTTCCCAAGCTGACTGTTACACCTGATTCAAGCAGATTTGGAATTGGGCTTACACCGGATGCAAGCTTAAGATTTGATATTGGATTATGTGAGACTTTGACTCCCCTTAGACTTAAAACTTCAATATCTCTCTTTGTCAAATGAACGCAGTGAGCTGCAATTACATCCTGACCTAAAACACCTAATGAATTCACATAATCTATAACCCCATTAGTCACTGAAACATTGAATGCATCCTTGATCTTTTGAGGTTCATCTTCTGTTTCAGCCAAATGCGTATGCCAGATTATAGGATCGCTATCTGAAGCGTACTTCTCATTTAAATCTAACGTTATGCATCTCAGTTCCCTCATATATTCTGGGTCAACTGTGTAAGGTGCATGAGGATCAACACTAATACGTATGGTTCCATCAGCTTTTCCATGCCACTTCCTAGCTAAATTCTCCAGAGCCCTTCTATCTTGTTCTTTGCGCCATGAGAAACAGACATGACCTATAACACCACGTAACCCAACCTCGGCGAAGGCCGCAGCCTCATTATAGTCATCCATGTAGTGATACATGGTGTTAACTGTTGTTGTGCCACCCATTATTGACTCAACAGCCGTCAATAATGCGCCGACGTAAATGTCGTATCCCGTCATATGCCTTTCAAAAGGCCAAACCCAGTTCTCCAGCCACTCCTTTAGGGGATAGTCGTCTGCGTAGCCCCTCAATAGACTCATGGCTGCATGCTGGTGCGTGTTAATTAAGCCTGGCATAACGATCTTTCCTTTTGCGTCGATCTTCTCGTATCGAGGGTATTTTCTCTTGATTTTTTCATTTTTTCCAACATCGATTATAGTGTCATCCTCTATTACTATGGCTCCATCATGTACGGTGCCTAAGCTCCCCACGGTAATAACTGTTCCACCACATATTATAATCTCCATTTGACCGTTCCCCTCTTTAAACCAAAATTAATTTTTAATCCTTATCAAAAATAAATAAGAATTAAGAATTTATTATGAATATTTGATTAGTTTTAGGAGCGTGCGTTTTTTATGGAGATAGCCACGGCGGGTTTAGAGAGCCTAGAGAAGTATTTCCGTGAAGTTTATGGGTCTGAAGCCAAAATTTTAAGGGTTTTGGAGTTAACTTCAGGAAGGGAAAAGAAGAGTGAGGAGCTTAAAGGTTTTGGTTATGGCATCCCATACCTAATAGAGGTTTCGGTTAAAGATGAGATCAAGAAGGTTGTTCTCGAAACAATAAGGCCCGATGGCTTCGGCCATGAACATTTCTCTGATAGGGCTCAAATACTTTTATGGCAGCACTCAGCCTTCAACAAGCTTCCAAAACATGTTAGATCAATAGATGTGGGAGCGTTCACGTCTAATGGATCCCTCAAATCTCTTGGTGACTGCAAGGAGTTCTTCATATTAACGGAATTTGTTGAGGGAAGACCATATTATCTGGATCTGGAGGAAATTAAATCTCGTAGGAAAGCATTAAACCTTGATGTCAAACGTTGCCTAGCGCTATCCGATTATTTAGTTGAGGTTCATTCGGTTAAAGGCGTAGGTTTGGAGCATCTTCACATTAGGCGTGTTAGAGATTTGGTTGGGCACGGAGAATGTATAATGGGTCTAATAGACAGCTATCCACTTGGATTAAGCTATGCTAATGAGAAGACTTTAATGGATATTGAGAGGAGATGCGTTGAATGGCGCTGGAAGCTCAAGAAGAAAGCTCATAGATGCTCACGCGTCCACGGAGACTTCCATCCATGGAACATACTCTTCCATGAAGGTTTAGAGTTCACTGTTCTAGATCGAAGTCGAGGCGAGTGGGGTGAACCCGCGGATGACTTAGCCGCCATGACAATAAATTACCTCTTCTATTCGTTACAAACCTATGGTGAGATAAAGAATCCATTCAAAATGTTATTTGAGCAGTTCTGGGAAAACTATCTAAACAAGACGGGGGATGAAGAAATATTGAGCGTCATACAGCCATTCTATGCGTGGAGAGGCCTAGTAATAGCGTCACCAATATGGTATCCAAACCTACCAACAGAAATTAGAAAGAAAATATTCAACTTTATCAAGAATGTTCTTGAAACAGAAAAATTCGATTTTAAAACAATCAACTCCTACTTAGAAGAAAAATAAGGAACAAATAATAACTGTTATAATTATTGTTAAAAAGCAACTTAGATTTTTCTTTTCCTGTAAAATAATTTACACTTTTATCTGGAAAATATTAAAGGATATGAAAAGCTTATAAAGCACAAACGAAAGATTATTTTTGAGGCTGATTAATATGAAAGTTAGACCATATCTGTTGGCAACAGTCCTTTTATTTTCATTGATCTCCAGTTTACTTTTAATGAATATGCCAGCAACCTCCGCTCAGGAAGTGCCCAAAGGACCATGGGTTGACGAAGTCGATTTATTTGTAGAGACTGATGAGGCAAAAGTAGTCGACATGTTACTGAAGAATGAGATGCAGGTATACTTCAGGGACATAACGGATCCAGATCTCTTCGAAAGAGTTAAAGCCTCACCAGATCTATGGTATGCTACATCCTATGGACTATACTTTGAATTAACATTCAATCCCGTGGGACCTGTTTTTAATGCAACTGGTAAGCTAAATCCATTCGCTGTTCCACGGATAAGGGAGGCTATAAACTGGCTAGTTGACAGAAACTACATAGTTGACGAGATAATGGCTGGAATGGCTGTACCTAGGTACACGGCATTAACGCCGGCTTTTCCAGATTATGCGAGATATGCTGATACTGTCAAAGAGATTGAGAAAAAGTATAGTTATGATTTCGAAAAAGCTAGAGAAATAATAACTGAAGAGATGCTTAAGTTAGGCGCGGAGCTCGTGGAAGGTAAATGGTATTATAACGGTGAGCCGGTTACCCTAATATTCCTCATAAGAGTCGAGGATCAGAGAAGGGGAATAGGCGATTACGTGGCATCACAACTTGAAAAGCTCGGCTTTACCGTTGATAGACAATATAAAACAAGCACTGAAGCTGCGCCACTCTGGATTTATGGCGACCCAGCTGATGGTAAATGGCACATTTATACCGGTGGATGGATTACAACCCTAATTTCCAGAGATGAATCAGATAACTTCGGCTTCTTCTATACGTCGAGAGGAATTCCGGTGCCCCTATGGCAAGCATATAAGCCAAGTCCAGACTTCGATTATGTAGCGGGTAGATTATGGAATAGAGACTTCAAAACAATGGAAGAAAGAGATGAACTAATGAAAAGAGCGCTGGAGCTTTCAATGGAGGACTCAGTTAGAGTATGGTTGGTTAGCCAAGTTGCTCCATGGCCAGCTAGGAAGGAAGTCTCATTAACATATGACCTAGCAGCCGGTTTCTCCGGCGCCAGGTTATGGCCATACACAATTAGATATGTTGATCAGGTGGGTGGCACACTTAAGATAGCATCCTCAGACCTGCTTGTGCAGCCTGTGAATCCAGTTGCGGGAAGCGACTGGATATATGACTCAGTATACTACCGTGCAATATCAGACCCAGCAATCATACCAGACCCATACACTGGATTATACTGGCCACAGAGAGTCAAGAAGGCTGAAGTCTATGTTGTGAAGGGATCACCAGTAAGCGCTACATTAGATTGGGTGACACTAAACTTTGTTGACAACATTACTGTGCCAACAGATGCGTGGTATGATTGGGACCCAGTAAACCAGGAAATCGTATATGCACCTCCGGGCACCACCGCTAAAACAAAGACAGTAGTATATTATGATGACGATCTATTTAATATCAAGTTCCATGACGGTAGCAAACTATCTTTGGCAGACATAGTGTTTGATTATATACTGACCTTCGACAGAGCTAAGCCTGAAAGCCCAATATACGATGAAGCCTATGTTCCCGACTTCAGTTCCTTTAGAGAATACTTCAAAGGCTTCAAAATAATAAGCGAGGACCCGCTAGTCATCGAATATTATTCAGACTCCATATACTTGGATGCTGAGTGGATAGCCGCGTCTGCTGCAGGAACATTCTTCCCAGACTATACGTATGGTCCTGGACCATGGCACACCGTTGCGGTCGGATGGCTGGCTGAGGCTGATAAAAAGCTGGCTTTCTCAGCCGATAAAGCCGAGGAGCTCGAGGTTGAATGGGCGAATTATATTGCTGGCCCCTCATTAGCAATACTCAACGACTACCTAACTAAGGCTATTGATGAAAAGTTCATACCCTATGCAAATGTGCTGGGTAATTATGTCAGCGAGGCGGAAGCATT
>CAZOWB010000094.1:0-5774 GCA_964583315.1 uncultured Candidatus Bathyarchaeia archaeon
TAGGTTGGATAATATGAATAGTATTAACTTAAATACTAAAATGAACTTGATTCCAGCATTAGCTGGGTATGTTGCTGCGGCTTTAAGAAAATTAAGGATGGTGGGCATAAATATAAGTTCATCCCTTGATGTTTGGATGTGGATGCTTGGACTTACTGGAATCTTTAATGCGCTTCATGTCCTATTATCCTTGGCAACCTCCCTCGTGATATTAAAAGCTACTATAAGAAAGATACCAAGCATAGCATGTAACATCTGGCTTTCGCAGCATCTCGCTTAATCATTGATTAAAAATAGTTGTATATTCTTTAAGAGAATTTTTCTCTGAAAATGGGTTTCACTTGTTCTCGAAGGATATTTCAAATAGCTCATTAACCGATTTGTTCATTATTTCAAATGCTTTTCGTTCAACCACTTCGTTAGAGGACATTTCCATAAGAAACCTTAGAATTTCATCCTTAAGTTTCATTTTTAAAATTTTATTATTCTTAATTACTGTTAATGAAATTGGACGCCCTTCCTTTATTTTGATGTTGCATTTTCCCATGGTGCATCCGGTAGTTATCTGAATCCCATCGATGAAACATGAGTATGGGGGTTTAAGTTCTGTTTCAACTATAGCTTTGGTCTTGAAGCAATCTTTCCCGAGAACTTCATTAGCATGCAATCCAGCCTTTAAACCTAGTACAAGGAAGGGGCCAAGATGCCCGTGAAATTTTACAGCCTCATCTAGAATGCTTCGGATCTTGCTAGCTTGACTAACCAACTCCCGAATCCTCCTGATTTTAACTTAATAATACGATTAAATAGAAAAATTTTTATTTCGAACTGATTGGCGGGATCCTAAATTTTAGTTTCTTTGTAGCCATTCAAGTATTTGCTGGTCTAATGGTTTAGTCTTTCGAGTTCTTCGTCTAGGTCTAAACGGATAACCGCCAATTGTCTTATAGGCGACTTTAGCTAACTCGTCAACTTCTCCCTCTTTAAATTCACGCCAGTTAGGGTTATGTCTAAAAGTTTTTAAATCAAGCCATTTCGGCGTGAAATCTCTGAGATCTTCGGCTTTCATACATATGCATACAACATTAAGTTTGCGGTGTAGACTTAGTGGACATGTGAAAACTCTTGTTGGATCTATTCTATTTTCGACTATTATTTGACCATTAGACAATAACTCTATGAATCTTGATGTAAGCTTAGAGTTCACATATTCAACAATTGCATACGCTAAGTCTAACGGGTTATATTTTTTGAGCAGAGCCCTTGAGAAGCCTCTTTCATTTATGTGAACGTGACAGCCATTTCCAGACCATTTTATATAGACTGATTTTCTGATTCCCCACTCCTCTAAGAAGCGCACTATTTCCTCGGCAATCATAATTGTTTTCTTCCAATTTGATAAATCATTGTCAATGTCCCATGTTGGCGTGCAATAAATGATATTTGTGTAGTCATATACATCCTCTAAATTTTTGAGTCTTTCGTAAACGTTTGCGGTTGCATAGATAGATCTTAGTGAATGAACACCAAGCTCAATTAAATCCTTAGAATTATCTATTCTAATAGGTTTCCCCTTGATGTATCTTCTAAAGACTAAACCGCCAGAGGGGTTATAATAGTGGAGAGCAACCCATCGTCTCCTACAAAAATCTAAAATTTCTCTCTGAACATCCCGACGTAGGTAATGTTCAGATGGAAGAATCAAGGTATTTCAGCTTCCCTTTTCTCAGTAGCTTTTTGAATACGCTTTATAACATGTTTTGGCAGAGATATATCCTCTTTTCGCATTTCAACCGGTTTGGCTATTCTTAAGCCTTTCCCAGGCAAAATTGCTATTTCATACATTTGCAGGCTATGATTTGTTTGACGCATTTTCTCAATGAGGATGTAACGCTTTAAAACACCATTTCTAACAAATCTTCGAAACCTTATTATGCCATCAGCTATATGTTCCACGCCCCAACCGAAAGCCTCAGAAGTTGTTATGGCATACTGTGAAGTTGCCATAATCGTGAAGTTCCATTTGAACAGAACCTTCTTCACGAAATATGAGTATCTTCTAGCCATAGCTGGTTTATCAAGCCAGAAAGCAGAAAGAGAATCAATTACTAAGCGGGCTCTTCCGTAGCCTAGAGCCTTTTTAGCTTCAATAACCTTATTCACGAGCTCTTCAATGTCCAAGCTTTGAAGAGACCACTCATCCTTGACTCCCATTAATGCGTCGATAATTATCATCTTTCCGTCAGCTATGTTCTTAGAGAAGTCAAAACCGAATTGTGAGGCTTGCGTAATTATTGACTCACGGCTTTCTTCGGTTGTTACGTAGATGCATTTGTCTCCTTCACGTACACCCTGGGCAATGAAATGTATGCATAAAATTGTTTTTCCTGTACCAGGTTCACCTGTAACGGCTACAGTGAACCCTTTAGGTATTCCGCCCTCGAGCATAGCATCTAACTCTGGAACACCGGTTGATAAACGTTCAATTAGCATTCTAGACCCCAAAGGGCTGTTCTCTTATGGTAACTAAGTAGATTGAATGCTAAAAATGTTTGTAGATTCATTTATGAAAAAATTGAAATTTTTTGCTCTTTCGATTTTATTAGAAACTAAAACATGTTTGGTTTTATGTTTAGGTAAACTAGAGGACCCTTCTCTTTAGATAAGCGCGCTATTCTATTACTGATTGCATTATACATGCTTAGAGGATCTAATATTATGAAGCGTGAGTTTTTATTTGATTTTTGAATGCGTTTAGCTATTTCTTCAATTATTAGATTTTCAGCTATAAATTCAACCATGCAGATTTCGCCTTGATTTATGAGTTTTCTGATGGCTATATTTTTTAATTCGGATCTGTAATCCATATGCCTGTAGATTTTTCTTGCCTTCCTGATTTTTTCAGCGTATTTTTTAGGGATCTCAAATTTTGTTGATAGAATTCTAACCCTTTCTCTCCATTTTTTGAGCCACATACCAGCCCAAAAGTTTATTGATACTTTTAGATCCTTTGGATTGTTCATATAGTACTCTCTAAGTGTTTTATAGACGATTCGATTATCGTTTGTGTTTAATTTTACCTTCAGCCACATCTCTAAATCTTTAGAAGCATAAATGACTATTTGATAATCTAGCGAGTACGGTTTAAATTGTGGGATATGTTTTTCAAACTCTTCAATAAGCAGAGATAGGAGCCTATTGCGAAAGTTTATGACACTCATCAGATGCACTCACAACTATTATCTTTAGTGAAAGATGCAGAATTTAAAAGTTACCCAATAAACCTAAATATTTTTTCCTCCAGATCCTCTTTGAAAATAGCGATTTACAACGACAAATCAGATATTTTAGGCAGTCCCTCTCTTGCCCCCATCTTTGTTAAACATTTTGACGCAACAAAATTTCCTAAAAGTCCGCATTCTCTTAAGCTTTTTCCTCTGAGAAGCCCATAAATGAAGCCGGCGCAGAAGGCGTCTCCAGCGCCAGTTGTGTCAACAACTTTAACCTTAAACGGTTTTATTAGATGGTTTTCTCGACCATTTGTAACGTAACATCCCTTATCTCCTAGTTTTACGGCCACAATTTTTACACCTTCCTTAAGTAGGAGGTTAGCGCCTTCCCTGTATCCTTTACCCGTTAAAAGATTTATTTCGATTTCGCTTGGCATGACAGCGTAGCATCTTCTTATTATTGGCCTAAGTTTCTCCAATCCTTTACGGGCATAGATTATTCCAGGGTCAAGCGTTATCTTCACTTCGGGCACCTCTTCTATAAGCCTTTTCTGAGCTATAAAGGGCATATCACCAGCAAAAGATGTTAAATGTAGAATTCTCGCGCCTCTAACGTAGTCTGGATTGATTTCTTCATATTTTAATGTGTCATTAACTCCTGGATCAAGATATAATGCTCTATTACCTTTTTGATCTACAAAGCCAATAACTGATCCGCTTCTACCTGTTTTAGAAATTACAATTCCCCTTGTGTCAACTCCCTCATCTATAAAAGATTTTAATAGGAGGGAGCCTTCCTTATCCTCTGCAACCTTACCAATATAGCCCACTTTTACGCCGAGCCTCGCTAATCCAACCGCTGTATTTGCAGCTGAACCACCTGGTGACTCCTTGAAATCTAAAATTACGCTTTCTTCGTCGGCTCCGGCTAATCTGTCAACTAAGTAAAGTTTATCAACGTTTAAAGCCCCAAAGCAGACGGCTTCAAGACTCATGAAAGAAACTCTCTCAGATAAATTTTGTATTTTCCAAGTCTTCCGCCATAATTTCCAGCTGAAATTTTAACTACGCCGTCAACGGATGAAACGGCTTCAATACCAGCCTTCATTGCTTTCTTTACGGCTTCTAAGGTTAATCCATTTATTACTATTTCAGGTATATAGCGAACCCCCTTCGGCACTTTTGATTCAGCACCTAACTTATTTTTGAGCGAGGGACAATAGGGATGATTCGTTGTTGGGCCTATTTGCGGAAATTTCGTCTCGGGCTTTGAGCCTGCCGAGCATATGTCAAATGGAGTTACTACGCCTTTAACTTGGCTTATGGCTTTTAATGCTTTTCTTCCAGCCCTTAATACAGCTCTTTTAGTTCGGCACATGTACCAAAAGTTTCCGCCCATAACTCCGCGACCATGACCTATAAAACGTTCAATCTTAAAGTCTGGAACCATTATTGGAACAATAATCATCTCTCGTCCATATTGTTCTTCAATCCATTCGTACCCGTCGCCGCAATGTCCTATTAGCTCAAGGGTGTCAATTTTTCCTATTGGATTTAGGCACGCATCGAAAACCGCCGTGAAAGGCTTTACAAGAATATCTTGCCTGACCCTATAAGAAAATTCTTTATAAAACCTTCTGACCGACTCTTCTAAAGGTTTTTTCTCATCTATCCCACTCCAAAATTGAAGTATAACCCCCAGACGACCATCCGGTGTTTCACTTCTAGGAACCCACTGCTCTATTCCACCTTCAATCCTACCTATAACCGTTGATGGCGTAGCGGTCGAATCCTCGGCAGCCCTTATAAGTGTGCTCTTATCGCTTGCTGTAACAAGAACCCTAAAATATAGTCCATCGAAGGCTTCAGCATAGGTATCATCAATTAACGGCCTCAATTAATTCACCATTTTTTGTTCGGATAACCATCCTTTTTTAACTTTTCACTATTTTCTCTTTTGCACTAAAGAACTAAAGTCATAAAATTTATTTTCGAATTTAATGTACACTTTTCGGGAATTTCTGAAGCACTCAACCCAATCTCCCTATTGCTTCTCCCCTAACTGTCTTTCTGAAAGCAGTGCTCTCATGCATTAGGCGCTCCATGTTTTCCGACGTTATTCTCTCGACCCAAGGAGCATTTTCAGGATATAAGCTCCTTAATTGTTCAAAAAGAGATGGACTGCAATAATCCTCTAACATCGATATATCCCAGTTTTCTACGAGTTTAAGCACATGATCTTTACCGAATCTTTTGAAATTTTCGGCTAATATTGCTAGCACGACCGTGTGATGTGATAAAACAGCGATTTCAGCCTCCCTTATTGCGTATTGATTACCATTAAATGAAACCGTTAATCCTCCCCCTTTTCTTACAAGTCTGAAAGGTTCAACATCGGTTATACTATCCCCAACATACATTATGGAAAGCAGAGGTCTACCGAAGATTGCAGCTATTTCCTTAATAGCTCTTGCCTTTTCATATCCACCCACTGGGTTGACATCTCTTAATACTCGTCCTATTCTCATTTTGGGTATTTCATTC
>CAZOWB010000095.1:0-5762 GCA_964583315.1 uncultured Candidatus Bathyarchaeia archaeon
TTTCTATTTTCCTAAGCACTTGTACCATTCAGCAAATTTTCTTAATGCTTTAGCTCGATGCGAGAACTTATTCTTCTCTTCAGTAGACATTTCACCAAAAGTTTTTTCAGGCTGTTCATTAGGCTCAAATATTGGGTCAAAACCAAAGCCACCATGTCCTCTAGGTTCGTTGGTAATTGTGCCTTCAACTGTTCCTTGAAAGCATTTTAGACTCTTGCTATTAGAATCATAGAATGCAACTACGGATTTAAATTGCGCCCTACGATTCTCTATTCCCTCTAAGAGTTTTAGTATGCCATTTATCCCTATTGTTCGGTAGACATATGACGAATATGGTCCAGGGAAACCGTTTAATGCTTCTATAAATAGTCCAGCATCCTCAACAATAATTGGCAGATTAATCTCACGTGCAATGTTAAGCGCGCTTACTTTAGCAATTTCCTTTATATCGTCAGCTTGAACCTCTAATGTTTTTATCTTAAGCATAGCAACACTTATTTCATATTCAGCTAAAATTTTCCTAGACTCATTAAATTTATGTAGATTTCCAGTCGCGAAGAATATTAATCTGCCATAGGGAAAGATTTTGTTAGATGGCAATCTAAACTCACCTTTCTGCTATATATCGTCCCCTCTTTTCTATCTCCTTAATCTTATTTAAGACGTCCTTCGTGGTTTCGTCACCCATTATTTCTCTATATCCATCTATGATGGCGTTAAAGCATTCGTTAGCATATTTGTAGTGAGTGCTTGCTAGAGCTCTCTTCATTAAATGGAGGTCCACGCCTTTAGCTTCAAGTTCTATGCTCAGTTCACTAAGTCCAAAATCTATGAAAACTATGTTTCCATAAGGTGTTAAGATCATGTTTGAAGTTGTAAGGTCGCCATGGATTATATTATTTTTGTGGAGTTTTCCAACAAGCTTGCCGATCTGGCGGCATAAACTAATTCTTTCTTCCCTCGTTAAATTATTAAGTATCTGTTTGATTTGTTTTCCCTCAACAAACTCCATTATGATGGTTGCTTCCTTAAGGTCGATCATAAATATTATTGGTGTTGGGACACCAGCTTTCTTGGCTTTATGTATCATTTGCGGTTCATGCTTGGTTCTTTGCATTTGAAGAGTTCTATCGAGTTCTGGTATTCGATATCTTTTTGGATGTCGCCTCTTAAATATAACCTTCCGACCATACCAATCTTCAAGATATATGCTTGCTTCAGCACCCTTCTTTATCAACACGCCCATCAGCTTCATCTCCGAAAGGAGATTTTAACGATAAATATTATGGTTTAACCCATGGAACCTCAACCTCATCTAACCGCCATTTAAGTTTTACAAAACTCTTCTCAACCGGTATAGTTATTCCACACTTATAGCATAAGATCCCAGTCCACGCTATCATAGCGCCGTTATCTGTGGCATATTCTTTTGGCACAACGCAAAAACGTGCATCATGCTCCTCAGCCATTGTTTTAAGCATTGATTGAAGTCTCTTATTCGCCGCAACTCCGCCAGTTAACAGAACCTCGGGTTTTTCGGTATGCGCCAATGCCCTCTCAGTTATTTCTGTAAGCATGGAAAAGGCTATTTCTTGAAAGCTAAAGCATATGTCCTCAAGGGAGTATCTTCCCTCATGTAATAGATTAACCGCTGCCGTTAAAAGCCCACTAAAGGACAAATCCATTCCTTTCACGGTATATGGTAGCGGTATAAATGTTTTACCTCTATAAGCTAGCTCCTCGACAATAGCGCCTAATGGCTTATTAACTTCAGGTCTTAAACCAGCTTCCCTAGCGAATACATCTAAGCAGTTTCCAACAGCTATATCTAGCGTCTCACCAAACACACGGTATCTTTTTGCTTCAAAAGCCGCTACAATCGTATTGCCGCCTGAAACATATAAAGTGACAGGATCCTTAGCCCCACTTACCATCTTACCTATTTCTATATGGGCCAAACAGTGATTAACTCCTACTAAGGGCTTGTTTAAATATGAGGCTAAAGCACGTGCAGCTGTTGCACCAACCCTCAAGCACGGACCTAAACCCGGTCCTTGAGAGAAGGCTATTACACTTATTTCTTTAGGCTTTATTCCAGCTTTTCTGAAGGCTTCAGCTATGACCTTATCGGCTACCATAGCATGGTGTCTAGATGCTTCTCTAGGATGAATTCCACCCTTCTCCGGAACATAGACATCATTAATGTTAGTTAATATTTCTCCATCGAATGATGCTATCCCAACGCCGAAATCATCAGCTGTGCTTTCAATACCTAAACAATAGCCCTCTTGGAACTCTTGCATAAAATCAAAATACGTGAGGCCACTCTTAAAGGTTAAGACGTTACGAGAAAACATGCTGTTAATTTATTCAATATGCTTTTATTTATGGTGATCTATTATAATATATTATAGTGGGCTGAAATATTAAAGTACATATGATAAATGGAGAGAATTGTATGCCTAAACAAAATGATCTTGAACAGAAGGCTCTTAACATAATAATGAGTAGGGGAGAAAAGGGAATTTTACAGTCTGATCTCTGGCGTGAAATGAATGCTAGTAGCAGAGAGGGCTCCCGAATCT
Source organism: uncultured Candidatus Bathyarchaeia archaeon (assembly GCA_964583315.1). Lineage (GTDB taxonomy): Archaea > Thermoproteota > Bathyarchaeia > Bathyarchaeales > DTEX01 > DTEX01. Next base: position 2,586 of record CAZOWB010000095.1, read on the forward strand.
CAATTAGACTCGAAAGTAAGGGTCTAATTTACCGTGAACCAGAACTCTCTAGAGGACGATGGACTTATCGGCTTTATTCTAAGCGACAACCAATCTCCATAGATTCAATAATAGATTGTCCGTGCCTTTCATGTGAGGAGAATCTAAGGTGTGGAGCGGGAAGCAAAATCTCCCCAAATGACTGCGAGAAATTAACACAGTGGATCCTTAAGGAATAATCACTTATCACTTTGGTGAATAATTGCTTGTCTAGGAAGTGGCTTGAGAGAAGAAAAAGAGATTACTATTATAGAAAAGCCAAAGAGGAAAAATACCGATCACGTGCCGCATACAAACTTATACAGGCAGTTAAAAAATACAATTTCATACACTCCAATGACGTAGTTGTCGATTTAGGTTCAGCGCCTGGTGGATGGTTGCAAGTTGCAAGGCAAATTGTAGGTGAAAAAGGGTTCGTTTTAGGTGTGGATCTGAGAAAAATTGAGCCCTTAAATTATGAGAATGTTCATGTAATTATCGGCGATATCAGGGAAATGGATACTCTGAGAAGAATAAAGGCCATTTTACCGCGTCCGGCAGACGTGGTAATCTCAGATATCTCGCCAAACATTTCAGGGGTATGGGAATTGGATCACATTCGACAAATAGAGCTTGCAAAATCCGCTTTGAAAATAGCATTATCTGTACTCAGGGTGAACGGGAATTTTTTCACAAAGGTTTTCCAAGGTGAGCTTTTCGATCAATTTTTAAACGAAGTTAGAAAACATTTTAGTAGGGTTGAAATTTTTAAGCCGAAAGCGAGTAGAAAAGAAAGCGCTGAAATTTATATATTAGGGCTAAATCGCAAATTTATTAATGGTTAACTCCTAAAATCTTTTCCATCTAAATTATGAAGAATACTTTCCCTCAGCAACATTCAAAATAGTATCCGCTATTGTTTCCAGACCATTTATTTCTGTAACTTTTTTCCGTATTTCCTCAATATTTTTCTGATAGAAGTCATCTGATAGAATAATGTTTACTGCTTCCAGTAGATTCTTAGCATTTACATCATATTGCTCTATGACTCTCGCTATGCCCATTTCTTTAACCCTTTGAGCATTATTGGCTTGTTCAGTGTGACTTGGCGTCGGTATAAGTATCATGGGTTTGCCATAATATATGCTCTGTGTTAATGTTCCATGTCCAGCTCTAGATATCACTAAATCTGATGCCTTCAAGTACTCAAATCTATTTGGAATCCAATTGTATACTATTACGTGACGCTTATACTTGATCGCCCCGATCGGATTACTTGGGTTTCCAGTAGACATAACGATTTGGTAATCCTCCGGAAAATCTATAAAGATTTTCTTTAAAACTTTAATTATGTAAGCCCGTTCCTTTAAAGGCCCACTTATGGGCGCGAAAATTAATGGCTTCTCAGTATCTAATCCTAATTTTTCACGTAATTCTTCCTTACTTGGTAATTCATCTGGATAGATCGGTAATACTGGGCCAACAAACTTTACACGTTTATAATAGGCTATTGGCATTCTGAGGTTTCCAACTGATATAGTATATGGTGGTGGAAAGTCTGGTATTAAAAGTGGAACAGTTCCGCTAACCCATATTTTGCCAATTAACGCTAATTCCCCAGTATCCACAAGCTTAGCAAGTCTAAGAAGCCTCTTTTTTCTAGGTATTATTATTTGGAATTGATTAACTATACATACATTAGGTATATCTAGTATTTTCGCAGCTAAAAGTGGTGAAACGCGAGAATCTGAAACAACGACATCGGGTTTAAATGCTCTTATAAATTTAATTTCAGCCTCAATTTGTTTGGTAAATATGAAAGCCGCCAGAAATGGTCCCGGATTAACTACTGTCTGCCTAAAATCTATAGTCCCATCAGGCTTAACCATAGCCTCCATGGAAGGTGGTTCAACAACCGGATAGCCTTCGCTTCTAATATACTCAACAGCATCCTTATAAGTTGAGAATAGTATCTCAGCCCCTTTCTCCCTAAGTTTATTAGCTACTGGTATGCATCTCCCAGCATGTCCAAATCCGATACCGCACACTCCGAAGTAAATCTTCATCGCGCGTCTCCTTTCCCAACATCGACTTTAAGTAATCGATTGTATTTAATTGCGAAACCAGTATCTAATGTTAAGAGTCATAGTGAATGACTCTTAACATTTTTGGAAATTAATCCTTATAATGTGATTAGTATTGAAGCATAATTAACTATTATCAGATAAATAATCGAGAGTGCAATTGTTATTAATAAATTTCTTTTCCATCTTCCATGACTCCAAGCTACGCCGAAAGGCACACCTATCAAAAAACCTATAATGTGCCCCCAATATCCTATGCTGAAATCACCAACATTTGGATAATAGACCGCGAAAACATTATAGATGAAGTAAAATACCGCAACTAAACCAAGAGGCATAAAGAATATCCAAGAAAATTTAAGTGGTTTAACAAGCATGACGATAGCCAACAGTGTAAATATGGCTGCGGAAGCCCCGATCATGATTACGCTATAATCATAAAAATACAAGCTCAAAATGAACGATAAAGATCCTCCCAAAAAGAAGGCTAGTATCGTTCTGGAGAAACCGATCTCCTTTTCTAGAGTGCTTCCAAAAACATATAGAAAGAGCATATTTCCAATTAGATGGGCCATGTTTGCATGGAAAAACAAAGCTGTTATAGGGGTCCAAAAATACCCTTTAGTAAGATTTTCTCCACTAAAATATAGCATATCCATTGGAAGAACATCCCCAAATATGAAGGAAGATATAGTCGCAAATATACACAACAAAATCAGCAGTAGAATCTTTTTCAAGATGATTCACCATGCAAAAGTCTGTTGCGTTCTTTCTATGTAAGTGTTTGGATCGGTTTCCCTAACTATGCCACTATCTACATCAATTATATATACTGCATGCAATCGAGCATTCCTTATATCATCAAGACTGACTGGAGGATTACTATAGTATAAATCGCATAAATCTTTAATTTCCTTAATCTCATTAGCCGTTCGATAGCGTGGGGGCTTAACTAAGGCGGGTGGAAACCATAAAGTGTAATAGGGCGGAGCTGCCAAAGCAAATTTTTCAGCGTAACCACTATATCTAGTTATTTTACTTGTAATTCTAGCCTTACAATATGTTATTGGGTCAA
>CAZOWB010000096.1:0-5741 GCA_964583315.1 uncultured Candidatus Bathyarchaeia archaeon
TGTGGAGATGAAAGAAGAGATTAGTCGAAAAAATTATACTTAAAGTTGCTTAGGAAAAATTGCATTTCCGCTATTTTATTCGTAAACAGTAAAAACGTATCTTATGATAGCGGGAGAATCAACTAGACTAGTTTCATCATTCAGTCCAGAAAAAATCTGGTGGTAGCTAAGCTGCTTTTATTGCTTTTCTCAGAGCCCGTAATTGACTAAGAGTTGCTGGGGATATTGTTCCATCCTGGTAGATGCCTACATTCATTGAAACAACGATATTTTTTTCATTACACGCCTTAATGTAATCGATAAGCTTCTCGGTTTTATATAGCGGTGGACCTATATCCGTGTTAGGTTTCGTGTGAACCCACGCCCCCTCATTATCGATTATTATCCAAACATGCGGTTGTAAATCCCCGAAAAATTTTTTATCAGGTATGATCAGTGAATCTCCAGCTTCACCAGCCCAGTATTCTTGGAAGTATGTTGGCTGACGGAGTATCCAGCTGTTCCAAGCGATAATACGGTTAGAGTTTCCTGTCTTAGCTGCTTTATAGAGTGGTTCGAAGCGATGGGGCACATTGAATGGGCAGAAGTCAAACCAGTAACCCGCGATCTTATTACCATAGCGCTGCCCAATCTCTGTAAAGATCTCGCAGAAGTTTTTAAAGTATCGCTCTCTATCTCCAACCCAACCGGAGGCTTTCCCCCATTCAGGCGGTTCATTACTCCTCCCACCAGGATAATAAAGAATAAGCTTAATGTCCCGTTCGTTGAGTGCATCAGCTAAATCACCGATAAGATCACGTTGACACGTGTTCCCCGGAAGAATTCTCTCTATTGCTTGAATGGGAGCTGGGAACCAGTGGGGGCTATGAGTTGAAGTGAAGATTACGTATCCGGCACCGGTCTCCACCACCATGTCCGCGAAAGCATCAACATTAAAATCGCGGACAGCCTCAGGGAAGGATTTCAGAGGACCGCGCCGCGGCTGAGTTCTAGGTCCCCAATGAAATGTTACGCCATACTTGGCAGCAACGAACCAATCAGTGCTGGCACGCATTTTCATCGCTCTCTCTTTAGCGGCGGCCATGATTTTCCTTGCAGCTTGAGGAATCAGCTCCAATGTATATAGGCGCATAACTTCTCCATCCGCCTTCTTGGTGGCATGAAGCTTAATTGTGTTAACGCCCTTTGACAGATGTAGTGCTCCCTCTAGTTCTTCCCTCTCAAAACTTGTCCAAATCATAAATTCGCCAGTTAGCCAACCAGTAGTCTCATGAACTATACCGGAGACTTTACTGTTCTCCGCAACAATCTCATATTCTGAACCGCCGGGATTTAGAGCGCAAGAATAAGTTATTGCCACCTCGTAATCGCCTGCCTCGGGAACCTCTATTTTCCAAATAAAATAATCATCTAAACTCGTCCATCCTTCAACCCATAAATCTCCTCTCTCTCCCTGTGTTTCATCATGGTAATGATAGGGTTTAAGATTTCCGTGTAGTTCCGCTTGAGTTCCCCAAAGAACCGTGACATCTCCAGTTTTTACTTTAATAGGTTTTCTTTCACTCATTTTTCAGCCTCATCATTAAACGTGGCGTTAATACTAATCAGTAGGTAGTCTTCTCCTTAAAAATAAATATTATCCAAAAAGGATCTCATTACCGTTCCAGAAGATTCTAGTCTTTTCTATCCAAAATTTTCTTCTTAGATTTATTCCATATTTTTAAGGTTTCACATATCTTTCTTTAGTTTAAGAGGAAGAGATTTATTTTTCGAAAAATATTCGGAATTAATTTAAGACGCGGTTTGCAGATAAGCTGCAAAAATACCGTTTATACCAAAAGAAGTAAATTTGATAATGTAGATTTAACTCGAAGCTTTGCGCTTTAGCTATTTGAGGACGAAATCAAGATGAACACATCATGTCTAGAGATCACTTTGGTCAAAGCCGAAAACGAATTACTCGCATGATACCTGAAAGCTGAAAGGTTTTAGAAGCTAGGACGATCAAGGACGTTAGAAGGTATTATAAGTTCCAAATACTGATGGGAAGTAATAAATCAGCTTCCTTTCCGAATATGTATCGATGTTATTTATTAATTGAAGTAGTAAAACTAAAAAAATCGTAAAAAAATATTGGTTTTCCTAAGATCAATAAATAATTACATGGCAATTTTGTAAAAAATTTTTTAAAGAAAATCGTAGACATTTATTATCTGGAAAATGGGAGAGCGAAGAAGGAGGAAGAATTCATGGCTGAAGTTAGAGAGCAAGAAGCGCCGCAATCTATAGCTAGCTGGATATCTGTAACCATCCTGACCTGCTTTATCGTCATTGTAGGACATATATTTAGAAACATTCCAAGGGGCTTCGTCTGGGGGGTTAACGGCTGGCCTCTTCACCTCATCTACATAATTATCCTTTCACATCTACTGGGTAAAATAAGTCCTAAGCTCAGATTAAACGCAACACAACTACTATGTATACTAATTGCAGCGACATTTGTTTCTGGCGGCGTATATGCTTGGGCTCTGCCCGGCGAGAAAAACTGGACTGACTTTATGCCGAATTACTCGACCAATTGGTTTATAGGAATTCCTGCAAGCGAGGAGTTGAGAGAAATATACTTCCCCCTCGGTTTTCCAGAGTGGTTCATACCCCGCGATGTCTCCACAGCTGAAGCGTTAATGATGGGGCCGCAGCCTGGACAAGTGATCAATTGGGGTTCACTTATAGGTCCAATAATAACTTCAACACTTCTGATAGGTAGCACACTTTTGTTGTTTGCCTTTATCACATGGGTTTTCGTGGGGCCTCAGTGGGTTGAAAAGGAAAGAGTAGCATATCCGGCCACATGGTCGTATAGTTACTTAATACACTCTGCAACAACCGTATCTGATGGAAAAACCAAACTATTCAATTTAAAGGATCCAGAAATAAAGGTCTATTGGATCTGCGTCTTTCTAGGAATGTTCATCAGCATACCATTCTTCATAAGCTTGCTTATGCCAGAGCTGGCAGCGCCCTGGGGAGTTTGGGGTGCAGGTCAATATGGAATGCCGTTGCATGAGTGGATTGGCGTCCCTCCGCTTCTTCCAGGGGCTCAGTGGGGTGGTTACTTCTGGATCGGTCAATTCATTGTGTGGTTAGCAGTACCTTACGAATGGCTAATAAATATGATCCTCGGATGGCTTGTCATAATGGTTCTTTACAGCCATGTCGTCACGGTCGTTCTTGGTATCGTCCCATATACCCCCGGAATAGAAGGAGATATCACTAGTAATGTGGGCTTACATCCAGCAAATCCATTTCCATTCCCAATATTCTTCGGTTGGGGAGTTCCAATAGGCGCCTTCTTCTGGTTTCTTTGGAGTGGTAGAGAGAGACTTAGAACCATCTGGAACTCTATAACGAGAGAGGATATTAAGGAGCACGGTATGTCTCTAAGGCTAAGGCTTGTAGGATTAGTAATATGCTTCCTAGTTTGGCTTGCACTCTGGGTTGCAATTGGAGTGCCAATATTCCCTGCGTTAATATTCATATTGACATACATCATATGGGGCTTTCTCCATGCGAGAGTCACCGGTGAAGTCTACGGTTGCGATGTCTGGGAATGTTGGGTCTGGACTGGCGAATTAGCTTTCTGGGCTGGACCAGCGAGTGGAGCTTGGGGATGGACATTCCCACAGATAAACCGATCCACGGTAGCTTATGCGGTCATGACAGAGATGCATGTAGACTGTTGGGGCTGGAATAATGGATCAGGCGGTATAGGTAACCTATCAAGCATCTACAGATGTGCATATGATACTAAGGCTAACCTTTCAGACATATTGAAGTATCTCATCATATTCGTTGCTGTGAGCGTTCCCGTATATCTCGTTTGGGATCTCTGGGTTATGAGTCATCTTGGAATGGTGAACATGGGCATATACGCCGATAACTTCGGAGTTCCCCCATACACCCCCGACCAGGCTTTGGACTTTGGAGCGCGATCGCTAGCTTGGTCTCTCGGCTCGCCGGAGAAGACGTATGCCTGGGCAATTGCTGGTGCAATATTCACATTCATATGCATGTATCTAAGGTCAATATTTCCATGGTTTATATTCAACCCCATAGCATGGGCAATGGTGATACAAAGCGCCACCTACTTCTGGCTAATGGCCCTCTTAGCGCTTCCACTGAAATACTTAATCTTCAAGCTTCTTGGGCCAACGCGCACAGTGAAATACCTTAAACCAATCATTTCAGGGTCAGTCACGGGAGCAGTTTGTCTTCAAATATTCTTAAGCCTCTATGTGCTGTCAACCTCTGGCATGGCGAATCTGGCTGCAAACTGGCGTTAAATCCCCTTTTTCCTTTTTATGGATATTTTATTCCGTTGTACTTTTATGTTCATTCCTTATATGATTAGGCACAATGTATGCAACAGAAGGTTAACATTTTTCCATTAATGAGCTCTTTATATTCTCCCTCATACAATTTGCAGCCACAGTTGGCGCATACTTCAAGGCTCTCTTCTATGGCGACCGATACTAAGGCTGAAAAGCGTTTAAAAAGGCGCCTACAGAGTTCCATTCCCTCTCTGTTAGTTCAAAGACTTTTCTTGTTTTGGCATCGACTGGCTTAGGTGTGTATTTCACAAAGCCCTTTTGCATAAGCTGCTTTAGGAAGGGATCTAGGCTTGGGCTAACTTCCTTACCTATCCTTTTTCTGAATTTACTAATTATGTTGTAACCGTGGGCTGCCCCCTCATACAGGATGACGAGTATGTAGAAGCGGGAAAAATCTGAAACTAGTTTTTCGAGATCTGAGGACTTAACTTTTTCAGACGTATCTTTTGTAGATATACTTTCCAACAGTCCTAAATCTACTTAATGTAGATTTTCGTCAAAAAGTTGACGGCGTAAGTGTCTGGTCACTGGGAAAGAAATTATACTTGAAAGGGAGTACGTTACTGTAGCTTGGGGGCTGCTTTTTCGTAAGGGATATAAAATACGCTTCCATAATACGTTTAGATGGAAAAGAACCAGCAAAGCTATTCAATTTAGATAAAGATCCCAACATGAATAATGACATCGTAGACCGCAACCAAGCTATTGTAAAAGAAATGCTCAAAAGAATTGAAGCCGATTCATTAGGCTTCTTAGATCTAACCAAAATTTCCTCCTAGAGATTTTCCCATTAAAATTTGCTTTCTTTAAATGTGAATGGAAGAGATTTGAATTTAAAATGCTGACGCTGAGGAATAGGTTCACGATCTCCTGAGTACAAATTTCTTCCTTTTCGCTGTCATCATCAAACTCGGCATGAGGGCCCTATTTCATATTTCAATATGCTGGAGAACATCGAGGAATTTCAAGCCTTTCAACTAGCTTAAAGGATTATGGGGGAATAAATTTATATAGGTGGGAAAAATTTTTATGGTGGGTCTAAAAATGTCTATAATTGTAAAAGTTGACGAAAAAGGAAGAGTTGTCATTCCTAAAAGCATCAGAAAGAAAGTCAAACTGAAAGAAGGAAATTACGTTAATATTAAAGCTGAAGGAAGAACTATTATTATAGAACCTTTAGAATCAATTGCAGACAAATATTTCGGAGCTTTTAAAGTATCTAAATGGCCGGAAGATATAGATGAATTCGTAGCCGAGGCTATAAAGAGATGGTGGATGACCCAATCTACGTAGATATCAATATCTTTGTGTACTGGCTTGGTAAACATCCTGTATTTGGTGAAGTAGCGT
>CAZOWB010000097.1:0-5705 GCA_964583315.1 uncultured Candidatus Bathyarchaeia archaeon
AATATAAGGAAGATTTTATTGAGTACGGGGTAGGAAAAGTAATTGAAATTAAATAGAATGATCTCGCACCCAAGAGAGAGCCAAAAAATCACATCACAGCATTTTTTACTACCGAGGCTAGCTAACGAGCCCCTCTCTTCCGGCCCCCTCTACTTAGCCCCTCAATTAATTTCTTCTCACTACACTCTCCACATCGATATGAGGCTTTCCCGCATTGGGCCTATAGCGATTGGGGCTCGCCCATTATGCGCGTGGATTCACACCCAGACGTATCTTATGACGTAGTCTACATTTTTCTTTTCTAGGTATTCTGTAATCTTTTTCAGGTTCTTTACTGGGATCATTATCACACCTTTTCCAACTTTATATCCGTTCAGCTCTTGGATGAGGCCTTTATATCGGTATTTTCCTTTCCCCCTTCCTTCAAGCTTCTGGATGAAAGTCACCTTATCCTTTGGTTTCAGGTTCGTCATCCTGTATGTTATGAGGGCGTATGGCACATATATTGTATTTAATAGTTTTTTCATCTCCCGGTCTAGATAGTACGCTTTTCCATCTCTTATCACAGATTTTAGAAGGTGCGAGCTTTTCAGTTCCTTGATGGTTAGGGTTATGACCTGGAGGAATAGGTTGCTTTTCGCAGTTATCTTGTAGATTTCCTCTTGATTCTCTTTTAGGCTTCTCTCATCTCTGAATACTGTTAGGAGATCTATGTCGCTTCCCTCTTCTTGTTCTCCCCTAGAATAGCTGCCGAAAAGGATTATCCCTACGACGCCCTCGACTTCCCTCATCTCTTTAACTATGCGTTCTATCTCCCTATAGACCTCCAATCTTAACACCTTCCCTTCTACTAAGTGTGGTTAGACACCTTTTGAGGACTTCGAGAGCTCGCTCAGCCCTCCCACCGTTCACTCCCCCATATCCTAAGGCTCCATATATTCCCCAAAGCTCATCCCATGCGGATAAGAGGTCGGGGTGGCGGTCTCTAAGCCAACTGCGTCTATTTCTGTGGGCCGTCTTTGGGTGTTCGTGGAAGTGTAGGTTCTCTTTAGCCGCACATGCCTCGATCATCTGCTCCAAAGCCCTTAAGGCGAGAAGCCCTACGTTAGAGAACCTTCTATTCCTCAGTTCATTTATAGCTCCCTTCATGTTTTCCTCAGCGATTCTCGCGTGATGACTTGTACCTCCCATAATTGTTAATTATTAACAAAACGGAATATAAAGATCACCATGAACATAATTAATGTATAAACTTAAGGGAAACTCCATCGTAGGAGTTAAGAGCCAACCGATAGGCCTAAATCTAAGATTCATATCATATATTAGATGACGAGTTCATTTGAACATCATCGCAGTAATATAGAGTTCAGAAGTTGAATGTTTTTAAAATGTTACAATATGCCATCCTTATTCTCTGGAGAAGGAAGTCAAAAATGCCTTAATCAATAAAAGCTGGCGATAAATCATATTGAAAAGTTAAGAGGTATTCGCCCGTTGCAGATGGCGGCCCGCCAGTGTGTAATTGAAAAATTAAGCGAATCCACATGGTGAAGGAAGTCTTTGGGGAGCATTCCGCAACCAGAGGCTGAGAAAACGGATCCGCGGATAACGATAAGGATTTTCGGACTCTCCCTGCAATGCGCCACGACTCCAGAGACGTGTAATTGAGGATGAAAGAGGAAGAAGGACGGAATACCAATTTATATGAATACGTGAAATAATTTTTGAGAAAATAAAACATATTGATTTCAAATTTTTTAAAAGGAAATCTTGATGGAGAAATGAAAACGCTCACTATAGGTGGCGGGCCCGCCGGGATTTGAACCCGGGATCTCCGGCTTAGAAGGCCGACGCGTTATCCAAGCTACGCTTCCCGAATCAGGCTTTAGGACCCTGATTTCACGGGCCCATTCTTGTTGGGTTACACTGACGCCGGGCCCAATTCTAATTTTATAATAGTTCAATTTAAATTTGATGCTAAGTTGCGGTTAATTATGCATTTTTCTTGATCATTATCTTTTTAAGTTTTCTGAGAGCTCTATTTTGTAGTTTCATGGATTCAGAAAAGGGAGGTGTTGCAGAGAATGTGCATAATCGGCAAGGATAAATTAATTGAGTTAATAGAGAAGTATAAGTGTATTTATCCATTCGATTTGAACCTTCTTGATGGGGATGGCTATGTTCTAACGGTTAAGGAGGAAACAACGCTTCAATATCTTGAGCATAAGAACCTTATCTCCAATGAGATAGTTTTCACTCCGCCTAACTTTGTTGCACATTTGACTGCTAAAAGCAAGTATGGGAGAGCCGGTTTATCGTTTCTGAATGCTGCAAAAGTTCACAGTGGTTTCGTCGGCAGATTAGCGCTTGAAGTCGTTAACCTAAGCAATGAAAGAAAACCAATAACAATCAAGAGGGGTGACCCATTCATGCACATAGAGTTCATAACAAGGATCGGTAAGGAGTCACCCTATATAGGCGAATACCAATTCCAGTACATGACTGATGAAGAAATAAAAATGTACATCCCAATCTTAAAGAGCGTATTCAAAAACTATGAGGAACTCGCCAAAGTATGGTTTAAGAATAGATCATTAAAATAGTTGCTTCCTCAGTATATTATCATAAAAAAGAACATCTTCTGCTAACTTGTTTCTCTATTTTCTCTTACAAAACTACTTAGCTTGTATGTTGAAATCACCGGGATTAGAGTTTTCCCATTTAATTGATAAAATGCTAGAAATTGATCATTATTGATGATCTAAGAATGTTGAAAAGAGAAAAATTATGCGGGTTTAACGGTGAACTCACAGTATGGATCTCCCTTTGCTAGACATTTAACTTCTGTAACCGTCGCTTTTATGCCGAAGAGCTCCGCTACGCATCCAGCTATAGCTCCACGTATTAAGTGACTGTAGGGTTCTCCGGCGCCAAGTCCCAATTCGCACTCAAACGAATTGTATACCCTTATATGCATGTAGAATGGTTCATTTTTGAATTCGATCAATTCTGCTAATCCCCACCCAGCAGCATCCTGCAAAGAACCAATTATATCTCTCATGATTGTTAGTGGGTCGGTTACTCCAAGCCTATGTCCTATTCTACGTGCGGCTCTAGCGATTTCACCGCCGATTGCAAAGCCCGTATAGTATAAGAAGACCGCTCCGCCCGAACCAAATCGCTCCCTAACATTGCGTATCATACCCTTATATGCGGGGAAAGCCGTAATAATCGCTCTGACACCGCCGATTGTAAGCGGATTCGAGATTGTGTCGGCTATGAACCCTTTGATTCTAGGTTCAATAAGCTCAACTGCTACCACATCTCTGGACCTGCGGATCTCCTCCGCGAGCTCCTGAGGTGAAATATCACATTCCGTGTAATCGAGTAAAACAAAGATATTTTTGTCACCTTCTGGACTTTGACTCTGATAATGAACCAGCTTAAGATCCGTCTTATGCTCTTCCACTAAACGAATTATTCTCCTGAAAACTCCGCGGCCAGTCTTCGCTTCGATTAGAAAACCGCAGAGTTTTCTACCTGGAGAAACCATGTATCGCCCGATTTCAAAGGGGGTTGAAATCCTAAACCTATTAGATGAAGACGTTAAACATCCCCCCGAGTGGAACTCACCGGCGTCATAGCCATAGGATATATAATAAAGAGATATTAGGCTTCCAGTATATAAATGTTCAAATTTAATCAACCAGTAGAATACAAGTTTAATTTTTTAATAAAAATTAGATTAAGTTGAAGATTAGATTTTCTGGGAAAAGAGAGAACTATTTAAATGATGAGATTGCTTGCAGGAATCAATGAATCCTTTAGGTCTAATTTGAAATGATCACAAGAGGTGAAAATTTAAATATTCCTCTTGCTTGTATGCTAAAGGGAAGAGTAATATGAAGGCGCGCAATTACCGTAAAGTTAAAGGTATGCCATATACGAGAGCCGAGTACATCCATGGCTCTCCACAGCCAAAGATAACTAGGTTTACTTTAGGGAAGCCGGGAAACTACACTCATAGAGTTTTCCTCATAGCCGAGAAAAGAGTTCAAATTAGACATAATGCTCTTGAAGCCGCCCGAATCGCAGCTAACCGATATCTACAGGAGAAACTTAGCAATAGATTTTACATGCGCATTATGATTTTGCCGCATGTTATTTTGAGAGAAAATAAGATGATTTTCGGCGCTCATGCTGACAGGCTTCAGGAGGGCATGCGTAGAGCATTCGGTAAACCCATAGGTAGGGCTGCCCGAGTTGAACCTGGTCAAAAGATAATTGTTGTTCAAGTTAATGAAGATGGTTTGGGGGCCGCTAAAGAAGCCCTCAGGAGAGCAGGGGCTAAATTGCCAACCCCATGCAGGATAGTTATTGAAAAAGTACCCGTTCAAGTTGTTCAAGCTCAATCCTAAATTATATTCCTAATTACTCTCATGAGGTGAAAAAGAAGTGTCTGAGGAAAAAAGGAAAAAATTCGTGTTATGGTTTGACGAAATAGGAATCGAAGATGTACCTCTAGTTGGAGGAAAGAGCGCTAGCCTAGGCGAGATGAGCAGGAAAACGGGCGTCCCAGTCCCCTATGGCTTCGCAACAACCGCCGAAGCCTACAGATACTACATAAAGGCAAATAAGCTCGACGAGAAGATATCTGAGATCCTTAGTGAACTTAAGGATCCAAATGATACACAAACCCTACAGAGTATCGGTGCAAGAATAAGAGATCTAATAGCGTCAGCTGAAATGCCGAAGGATCTGGAGGAGGAGATCGTAAAAGCTTACGAGGAGCTTGGAAGAAAAATTGGTGAGAAAGATCCATTTGTCGCTGTACGTAGCTCAGCAACAGCTGAAGATCTCCCGGATGCTAGCTTTGCTGGCCAGCAGGAAACTTACCTGAATGTTCACACGGCTGAAGAGGTTGTTGAGAAGATAAAGCATTGTTATGCGAGTCTCTTCACAGATAGAGCAATATTCTATAGAATCCAAAAGGGTTTCGATCACATGGCTGTTGCCCTAAGCGCTGTTGTCCAATTAATGGTTTACAGTAAGGCTAGCGGAGTCATATTTACGCTTGACGTTGCCACCGGCGATAGAAGTGTAGTCCTAATAGAGGCTGGTTATGGACTTGGCGAATACGTGGTTCAGGGAAGAATAACGCCAGACGAATATTACGTTAGAAAATCTGACTTAGAGATCGTTAAGAAGAATGTTTCTAAGAAAACTGTTCAGTTGGTAAGATTGCCGACGGGCGGAACAGAAGAAAGACCGGTTCCACCAGACTTGCAGGAAAAGCAAGTTCTCACCGATGAGCAGATCAAGGAGCTAGCCAAATACGCCATTATGATCGAGAAACACTATGGCAAACCAATGGACATTGAGTGGGCTCTAGACGAAAGAACAAATAAACTATTCATACTTCAGGCTAGACCGGAAACCGTTTGGGCATTAAAGAAGGCTGAGGAAGTCGAGGAGAAGGTCCCCATCACAAAAGAGCGGAAGGTTCTCGTTCAAGGTCTTCCAGCTTCACCAGGTATAGCAGTCGGTAAGGTACATGTTATACCATCAGTTGATAGGATCAACGAGTTCCAGAAGGGCGAAATACTGGTAACCGAGATGACTGCGCCAGACTGGGTTCCAGCAATGCGTAAGGCAGCCGCCATCATAACCAACTCCGGCGGAATGACCTGCCACGCCGCCATAGT
>CAZOWB010000098.1:0-5611 GCA_964583315.1 uncultured Candidatus Bathyarchaeia archaeon
ATTTCCTCTATATCCTTTCTGAAGGCATTAGTTATGATTCCAAGTTTTAACCCCATTTTCCTTAATTTTTCTAAAGTTTCCTTCGCGTCTGGATAGGGTTCAACATCCGCGTTATCCCACCATTCATCAACCAAAACTCTTGCTAAAAAATCGACTTTTTCATTCACCTGCAAAGTCTTTAGGATCTTCTTATTCCACTTAACCCAGAACTCATAGTATGGAAGCCTGTAATCTTCTGGTTGCATGCTTCTTTCAGCTTCTTCATGAGCTGATGTTATATCTTTAATTCGTCTGTGAACTCCATACTTTTTTAGGATTCTCCTTATGATCTCTGGCGGAGAAGCTGTTCTCACCAGCGTACCGCCTAAATCGAACAGAACAGCTTTTAAACCGCTCATTTCCTTCATCGTTATTTACGCGCTCCTTGCTATCGGTTACAGGTTAATTACATTTTAACGCTATCTTAAGATTAAAGAATATTTTTCTTCTAGGAAACTTATTATGTATTTAAGGCGCTTTTCTATAGGATGATTAAATTGCTAACTTTAGTGCTAGCTGAATCCGCGCTTGAACCCATACCACAGGAAATATGGAATCATCCATTGATTAAGCGTTTTTCTAGGCGTAGGGGTAAGCATCCAAAATTGATCGTTCTTGATAGGTCGTATCATCATCATGCTATGAAATTTCTGGATAATAGTAGAAAGCGTGGGAGACCAGACATAGTTCACTTTAGTCTATTAGAGGCTTTAGGTTCCCCTCTTAATAGAGAGGGATTATTGAGAGTTTATGTGCATACAATTAATGATTACGTGATTACTATAGCTCCCGAAACAAGGTTGCCGAAGAACTTTAATCGATTTGTGGGGTTAATTGAGGATCTCTTTGAGCATGGGAAAGTTCCCCCTAAGGGGAAATCACTATTAACACTTGAGGCTAAAACATTAAAGTCCTTAATTGAAGATTTGAAGCCAACATACACCATTATATTCAGCATGGATGGTGAAGCTAGAACATTAGATGAGATAGCGGGGAACTTAGTTAGGGAGGAAAAGCCTTTGGTGATTGTGGGGGGCTTTCCGCACGGTAGCTTCAGCGAACCAACGCTGAAGTTAGCTGATAAAGTCGTATGTATAGATCCGGAGATGCTTGAGACTAGCATTGTTGTTTCGCGCGTAATATATGAGTATGAGAAATCCATAAATTTGGCGAAAAAACGTTGGGAAAAATATGGTGGCTATAAATCTTAATTTGGGATTGAGATTGCTAATGAGTTAAGTCCAGCGCCAGATTTTTCTTCCATAGAATATTTCTGGCAGTATGAATAGTCCTGAGAGAGATGCTAGAATCGTTACAGTCCACTCGAAGGGGTCGTCCAGCCAAACTGTTCCAAAAACCCCGAAAGCTGGCACCAGTATTGTTGCTATCGCCGACACCGCTACAGCCACAACCAAATATTTATTTGTTAGGGGATTAAGCCTAAAAGCTCCACGTTTCTCAGACCGACAGTTCCAAACAACAAACAATTCTTGTAATGTTGCTCGGACGAAAGCCATGGTTCTAGCTTCCGCCAGCTTATGCGGGGTAAGCGGACCTGGAAGCATATAGTATTGCCAGTAGAATAAACCGCCTGTTAAGAGAAATTGTAATGTGAATGTTGCTATTATGGAGGCTAATCTCCCATGGAGTAT
Organism: uncultured Candidatus Bathyarchaeia archaeon; assembly: GCA_964583315.1. Classification (GTDB taxonomy): domain Archaea; phylum Thermoproteota; class Bathyarchaeia; order Bathyarchaeales; family DTEX01; genus DTEX01. The sequence goes on from CAZOWB010000098.1 coordinate 1,692, forward strand.
TCCCTCATTGGGATCACGTGGAGGCCTATCCATAACATCCTCAGCTGGCGGATCCATGGTTAATGCTAGTGCCGGTCCACCATCAGTAACTAGGTTTATCCATAGGATCATGCCGGCGGTTAGGGGTAACTCTAAACCTAGCAAGGCAAATGTTCCAATTAGGAAGAGCTCGTCGAAATTGCATCTCATCAGGAAGAATGCAAATTTTCTGATGTTATCGTATATGGCGCGCCCTCCCTCAACTGCTTTAACAATGGTTGCAAAGTTATCGTCCGCTAAGATCATATCAGCTGCCTCCTTGGTTACATCTGTGCCAGTTATACCCATGGCTATGCCTATATCTGCCTGCTTGAGCGCGGGCGCATCATTAACCCCGTCGCCGGTCATAGCTACTATGTGACCCTTCTTCTTTAGAGCTCTGACTATACGGAGCTTATGTTCTGGTGAGACACGTGCATAAACTTTAACGTGCTCAACTATCTTCTCAAACTCTTCGTCGCTCATTTTATCGAGTTCTTCACCTGTTAATGCTAGGTCGCCTTCCTGCATTATTCCGATTTCTTTCGCTATGGCTACTGCCGTAAGTTTGTGATCTCCGGTGATCATAACAGTCTTTATTCCGGCTTTCCGGCATTGTTGATTAGCTATTTTAGCCTCTTCACGTGGCGGATCAATCATTCCAAGTAAGCCTACAAAAATTAGCTGATTCTCAGCTATTTCGTGGATCTCTTTCTTCTTTAAACTTTCTTCACTTAAATTATTTAGCTCCTTATATGCAAGAGCAAGAACTCTTAGGGCTTCATTCGCCATTTGCTCATTAATTGAGAGAATTTCTTTTCTATGCTCCTCACTTAGCTTTTCAGGCTTACCATTCCTTAGTACATGCGTACAACGTTGGAGAACTATTTCTGGGGCGCCCTTCATGAAAGCGATTAGATCGCCGTCAGCGGACTTATGAATGGTTGTCATTCTTTTTCTTTCGGATGTGAAGGGAACTTCGTAAACACGTGGATAAACTTTTTCTAGGTCATCTTTTAGGAGACCAGCTTTAGCTGCTGCAACGATTAAGGCGCCTTCTGTTGAGTCACCAATTATGTTTTTTCCATCGTATTGAGCGTTTGTGCATAGGGCTGATCCTGCGAGCAGGAGGTTTAGATCTGAATCATTCTTAACGTCGATTTTATCGTTTCCCTGCAGGAATTCGCCCTTAGCCTCATATCCGACTCCAGTTACTTCGATTATTTTTCCACCAACGTATATTTTGCGCACAGTCATCTCTCCCTTGGTCAAAGTGCCAGTTTTATCTGAGCATATAACCGTCACTGATCCAAGGGTTTCCGTTGATGATAATCTCCTAATTATGGCATTACGTTTAGCAAGCTCCCTTGCACCTAAAGCTAAGGTCACGGTTACAACCGCTGGTAGCCCTTCTGGAACCGCTGAAACGGCTAAGGCAACAGCTGTGAAGAAAGCGTCCATTATGCTTTCAGTCTGCGCTACCTTATAAACGTAAATGTCGACTAGTTCAAGAATAAAGACAACTATACAGATAACCACAACTATTACGCCAAGTTTCTTAGCGAACCTCTCAAGCTTTCTCTTAAGGGGAGTTTCTTCCTCCTCCATCTCCTGAACTAATTCAGCAATCTTCCCAAATTCAGTTTTCATGCCAGTGGATGTTACAACAGCTCTTCCGCGTCCATAGATGATGTGCGTCGCCATGAACACCATATTCCGTCTGTCACTTACTGGAGTATTTTCGGGGAGAACCCCTAAGGTCTTATTAACAGGAGTTGATTCACCAGTTAGAACAGCTTCATTAGTCTTTAATTCTACAATCTCAATTAGCCTGGCGTCGGCGGCTACTCGATCACCAGTCTCAAGCACTAGTATGTCTCCTGGAACCACCTCCTCAGCAGGTATAATCATGCTCCTCCCATCTCTAATTACCGTAGCTTTGGGGGCAGTTAACCTACGCATAGCTTCAATAGCCTTCTCAGAGCGGTACTCTTGCACGAAGCCGACAACAGCGTTCAACGCTACTATAACGCCTATTGTTAGTGGATCGGCGTAATCCTCTATTGTAGGGGGCTCAGGTTTACTAAGCACCATAGCAACTGATATGAATATTGCAGCTAGAAGCATCATAACAAATATGTCTTTAAATTGATTTAGGAATATTCTTAATGGATTTACGCCGCCTTTTGAAATAAGCTTGTTCGGTCCATACTCTAGGAGTCTTCGTTTGGCTTCTTCACTACTAAGTCCATTACGTGAAGTTTTAAGAGCTCTCAGTACTTCTTCTTCACTCATTGAATGCCACGCGGAACTCAAGGTTAACCCCTCTCGCCTAATCTGGGCATTCTAAAAATAGAACTGGAAAATTTAAGTTTTCCTCTTTTCATTCCTTTTTGGGTCTTCAGCTCTTCCCGCTTTGGACATGCATTTATTTATACACCTAAGACTTAAACACATTAGGCGCGTTAATTTGTAAATAAAATTCAACTCAGTTATAATTATTGTTGTCGCTTCAATAGTGATCACACTTATCATGCTACTATTAGCTTAGAGATTTACAATTTTCCTCGGTATTTTTATGTGAAAATAATATAAGTCTAGTATTAATTAAAGTATTTTTGGTGATTTATATTGAGGATTGACAAATCTAATTTGGCTAAACTCGAATCAACCTATAAGGGATATCTTGAAGGCGATCTACTGGAGAGGTTCTTTGAAGACTTTGACATTAAATTTGCTTCAGGACATTGGTCTGCTGGCGACTTTAAGGATAGATTTGCCACTGAGGGATATTTCACAGAATTAGACTCTAGTATTGAGGCTCAGCTTAGAAGGGTAGCGGAGGCTGGAATAAGGGGCGTTGAATTTCATGACGTGCTATTTCTAGACGAGCATCTTAGAGTTTCTGAAGAACGTGTGTCCAGAGTTAAAGAGATTTTAGACGAACTCAACCTTAAAGTCTCAAATATGAACATTAACATGTTCACTGATCCAAGGTGGATGCTCGGTAGCGTAACAAATCCCAAAAAGAATGTTAGGGAAAAAGCTCTAGAGGTTCTTCTTCAGGCAGCTGACCTAGCTAAAGATCTTGGCAGTCCAAGCCTAAGTTTTTGGCCTGGACAGGACGGGTGGGATTATAACTTCGAATCAAATTATGGGCTTAAGTTCGAGTGGTTCTTAAATTCATGTCTTGAAGTTGCTAAGCGCTGCAAGGAGCTAGGATTAAAGTTTGGTGTTGAGGCTAAACTTAAAGAGCCAAAAGAAGGAAACATGATAGTTCCAACAACGCATCTTTCGGGTTGGATAGCCTATAAGGTTAATGAGGAGTTAGGTTCAAAAGTTATGGGCGTGACAATAGACTACGGGCATGAGATGATGTATGGCGTGGAGCCTGCATTCACGGTTTACGCCCTTCACAAGATGGGTGTTCCAATAACCGGATTCCACGTAAATACAGCGAAGTACCGAAGCAATGATGAGGATAGAGTCTTCGGAACGGGAGATGTATGGGGCTTCATAGACTACTTGTATGCGGCAATAGACGTAGGGTATGATGGATGGTTTGCTGAAGATCAATTCACCTATAGAATGGACCCAGTAAAAGCCATGAAACTCAGCAAGGAGATATTTGGAAACATAATGAAGAAAGCGCTTTTAATATATGCTAGAAAAGATGAGTTAGAGGAAGCTAGGGAGACAGGAGACCAAGCAAAAATACTTGATCTAACTAAGAAGATAGTAATTGGCGAATAACATATCAAACCCCTTTCTTTTTTAGTTCTCCATAGAAAACGAAAAATTTTGCACTCTGAATAGCTAAATTGCTAAATTTTTAACGATAATAAAAAAGGCTTTAATCAGAAAAATTGGAGTAATCGAGAAAAACAAATAAAATAGTTATT
>CAZOWB010000099.1:0-5609 GCA_964583315.1 uncultured Candidatus Bathyarchaeia archaeon
TAGCCGCCCTACTGAGGATGGCGGAGCTAACAAACATGGGTGTAAGAAGAACAGCTGGGCTAGGAATGATAAAGTACATAAGACCGAAAGAGGAAAAATAATTTTCAGATTTATCCAATTATAAATCTAGAATTTTCCCACTTATTCAAGTTAGTGGGCAGCTTTAACGCTAATCTTCTTCTGAATCATGAAGGGCTTTTAAAACTGAAAAATTTAGATGGCTGGAATGGATTCGAAAAAATAGTTTTTACATAGTTAGACTATGGCTTTTATTTTGAACTCACAATATGGATCACCCCTCGCTATACACCTTACTTCTTCGGCTTGAACCTCCTTTCTAAAGATTCTTGCGAAGAAGCCAGCTAATATCCCCCTATAGAAGTAGCTGTAGAGCTCATTGCTTCCTTTACCTAACTCGCACTCAAAGTTTTTAGATACACGGATTCTAGCCCTCTTTCTCTTAAGGTCCACCTTAATGTCCCGGATTATCGCCCAGCCCATTTTCATATGGAGGAACTTAAGGTGTTTAATCAAATGTTCTATGCTCACGTAGTTTTCGCATGTTTCATATCCTATCTGGAAACCTTCATAGTAGAGTATTGCCTTTCCAGCCGAACCGAATTTCCTCCTCATCCCCTTAAACAATGCCTCATAAATTCCTCTAGAAAATACTATAGCCCTTTCATAATCTTTCTCGTAATTAATAATCGATGGAAAGAAATAATTTCGAATAAATAGGTCCTCATCAGCCTTTACTAACTTGGCTTTACGAGCATTAAGTTCCTTATTTATAATTTTGAGTGTTTCTTCAGGTTTGGCATTAGATCTTGAAAAGTCGAGAGAAAGCGTTGCATATATATAGGGTGTTTTAGACCCAACCTTAAAGTAGTTTATAGAGCAAATCTCAATTTTCATGTTCCTGGCAATCTTAAAAAGATTCCAGAGGAAATCTCTTTTTGCTTCAGCCTCAATAATAAAATTTTGGATTCCCCCTTCCTCCCAAGATGATGGCAAACTTTTCAAATAATACTTCATTTCTTCCCCCACACCCTTTATATAAGAACCTGCCTATACACCGTTTTTTGGTACCATAAAATTACACCGTAGATTATGATAAAAATTAGTATGTAACATTAGTTAATTACATCTTTAACCCACTTGCCTAAACGGGAAATTTTGCTCCTAGAATCTTGCAAATAATACTAAATTAACAGATCAAGAATTCATATATAACTAAATGTTTTTTAGAGTAACATAACAAATATTATTTTTGGAAAAAATGTTTGGAGCGTTCCGTGGGGGATGAAAGTTATCTCTTTATTAACATTGTTTGCACTATTGTCGGGTTCAGCTGCACTAGCCACCATAATTCCGATTCAACTCCAAGAGTATTTAAACATTATAAATCGACTGGATGACTGCTACAAAGATGTTCTAGATGATTTATGTGATATGATGGAAATAGCGTTAAAGTTTAGGGATGACCCTAACTATAATTACGATCCGTCCGATATGGAGCAGATCATCATGAGGGATGGCGTGAATGGAACTCAAGAATTGCTTGATCTCTTTAATGAGATAATGAATATTACTCGGAGCTACGGAATCCTAGAAGAGAACGTTACAGGTATTTAACCAGCAAGGACCTATTCTACATCCATTATTTCAGAGCGCCCACATGTTTACTCGCATTTCCATCAGCTAGAATCTCACATTAGCAATTGATTTAAGATAATTCTTCTCGCTTCCTCACTTTATTTACTGGAATCCAGTTATTAAGCAGTCTTATCTTATTACCTAAATGTTAACGGGAATAAAAAACAGAGCTAAGGTTCATAAAATTTTAAAGCCAAAAGCGATAAGAGAAATCGTTCGGAAAGAAATAAGTGGAATGGGTGAAGGAGTAGAAATCAGTAAGCCCCCACGGAACGCTCCGAACAATAACATTTTAAACTCAAGTTCCTTCACCCCCACAATTCTTTAATCAAATATAAATCTAATGAGAATTTTAGGACGTAAAAATAGCTCAATTAAAGAAAAATAATTAGAATTTTATTATCTTCAGCATTAGGATATAACTCTTCTTTGGAAGAAAATAAATGATGTCATGTTAAACCCTAGCTTTAAGGGTTAGAGCCTCCGTTATTTTCCTAAGAGTTTCTAGAACTTCTAGTCCCTTCTGGGTTAACTTATACTCTTCTCCCTCCTTCTTCACAAAGCCGTTTAGTTCTAGAAACCTTAAATGCTTGACCGTATCCTTCCAAGAGAGATTGGCCAAATTCCCAATATGCGTCAATTTTCCAACTTTAGAAGCAGCCTCCAAAACATCTAAGTAAATCTCTAATCTTGAACGTTTCTTCATTTTCACTTCCCTCAGCTGGGGATTTAAATGAATTCAGCATATAAATGAATTATGAAAGGATAAACCGTTTGTTTGGTTCAGAAGAAAAGTTCGTTTCACTGGTCCACCAGCGTTATTCAACTATCATAATAAAGTTTTTACTACATATTTTGAGAGTTAAGAACGTATTCATCGCCCATGTATTTAGTTCATAATCTCTTTTTATTTTATCCAACTATGTTTGCTTTTGGGGCTTAGGAAATGAGTGAAGAAGAGGTTACAAACGAAGGGACTGAAAGCGAGGATAGGGTTAGCAAACTAGAAAAAGAGATTGAAAGGCTTAAAGCGGATGTTCGAGACTCTTCTAAGGAGATAAAGCAGACAGTTGAAGATTTAAAAAGAGCCGTAGTTGATATTCGCTCCGCTGTTAGTGAAATTGAGAATCCATTCAATTTATTGAGGGTTATAACAAGTGAAAAAGATCTTGAAAGATTAAGTAAATCTCAGCCCATAACTGAAAAAATACAGATTGTGAAGGAAGAAGGTGAAAAAGAAAAAATAGGAGAGGAGAAAAAAGAACTTGAAGGTATTCCATCCATTGATAAAGAAGTTCTAGAAACTCAAAAACATCTAGAAAAGCAGATCTCGGAAGTCTCTCCTGAAAAGAAAGCTCCCGACTTCCAACATGGTTTTTCTTTGGTACGATGGATCTATAATATGCTTGACCTAGGTTTTGATAGAGACGATTTGAAAGGAATCTGCCAGTGCTGCGAATATATTGGAATTATTCCAAAGGGCTCTAGCATTCAAATCTCCAGCATGATTGATGCGCTCGCAGGCGCTAGAAACAAGGGTTTCTCAGAGGAAGATATAATGCTCGTCCTATACATGGCTGCTGAAGCATTTGGAACAAGCATTAAGGCTGAGGAAATCCGTGAAATGGTTATGAGTATGCTCAAAAGAAAACGAATTGAAAGGGTGAGAGGGGGATAAATGGGTTTCTCAACAACAGTAAGTGAAATAGTTCTACTGATTGCATCTGTAGTTCTGGCAAGCGGGTTTTCAGCCCAAGCTATTTACGCTGGTCTGTCTTTACAAAGTAGCATAATTCAAACAATCGACACCTCTAAAAGAGACCTAAATACACGCATTAACATAGGATATGCAACCGTTAATGAGACGACGAATCCAAGATACTTTATAATATATGCTAAGAATACTGGTTTGATGCCGATCACAGATTTTTCAGTCATCGACGTTTACGTTGGAGAATATGGTCGGGCGATGCTTTGCTACTATAGTAGCGAGGCAACTGTTGGAAGCGGAAAGTTTAGCTTAACTGACGCTGATGGAGATGGTGTTTGGGAGATTGGTGAAACAGCCATCATAAGGGCATATCCATCCATCGACATTAACGCCTCAATCTACGAGGTGAAAATAGTTCCATTCAGAGGTATACCTTCTACCTATCTATTTCCACCTCCCCCATGAGGTGGTTTAAATGGGATTCTCAGTAACTGTTGCGTCAATGATTGTTCTAATAGGATTGGCAACTTTCATGGGAGTTACAACCATTTCATTGATATACTCAATAAATCAGCTGACTATCTTATTGAATACGTTAAATAAACAAGACACAGACGCCCAAATTGAACTTAACATAGTGAACATAAGTGCTTCTACCATAGAATTTTATGTGAAAAACGAGGGATCAAAAACTATTTTCTTGAAGAATCAGGGCTTTAATTGGAATAGCGTCATTATTGCTTACAGAAATGACACCTGGCATTCATATTTAATAGAAGACTATAGTATTTCTGAAATTAAAGTTCAAAGTTCATCCCTTTCATTCGATGTTTCATCCCACAGCTATATTAATCCAGGTGAAGAAGCAAAAATACTTGTTTCCTTACCTGAATATGCTCCCATAATCCCCTACAATGAAACCGTTATTATTGTTTTCTTTTCTCATTATGGGATCTCAGCTATAAAGGAGGGTGTTCGAAGAGCTTGAGCTTCATATCGTTACAAATTAAAGATTTAGATGACTCACTAGGCGGCGGGTTCCCGCATCCATCTCTAGCCTCCATAGAGGGGGATTACGGCGCTGGAAAGACCGCCTTTTCTCAGCACATAGTCCACTCCATGTTGAAGGCAGGCTTGAATGTATGCGTCATAACCAGTGAAACAAACGTTAAGGGATATCTGGAGAAGATGCGATCAATAAAATTAGACCCCATTTCCTATTATATTGGGAGACGACTTGAAATCTATCCTTTGCATGTTGAAGGAGGCAAATGGAGCAGTTTCCTTTCATCCTTGTTTCTTAAGGTTACACGATGCTTCCTAGAAATTTACAAGAACCGCTATGATGCTGTTGTTATTGACAGTTTAAGCGTATTAGCCACCGAAACCCCCTCCTACGAGTTTCTAACATTCATAACACGCATGAAGAATCTCGTTTCAGATGGAAAAACAATAATCTTAACCTTTCATCCAAACTTTCTTCCAGAAAACATAATTATGAAGCTTAAGGCTGCCTCCGATGTCTACTTCGTTCTCTCGAACACTAAAATGGCTGGTCTATCAATAAAAATGCTCAAAATAGTCAAATTATGGGGAACAAGCGGTGAGAGAAAAGATACAGTTAGCCTAGAGATAAATCCGCACGTAGGATTAAGAGTTCTACCCCTAGGAGGTGTTAAGATTTAAGCGGTTTCTATTCGGCTCAAAAAGCAAAGCCACGGAAGAACCAAAAGAAGAAGGATTAATGCTTTTCAGAGAAACCAAAGTGCCTGAAACTCTTGAAGAGGCGATGGAAAAATATCCCTACCTAGCGGAATACATTGAAAAAAATGGTTTAGAACCATTTTATGTTGTCGACCCAAGTGCACTAGGAACCGAAGCTGACTTAATGTCCGCAGCATACGTTTTAGATATAATCTACCCTCTTAAACGCGGAATATTCATTCATATAAAAGCTGGCGGAGAAATCGGCAGATATAACATTATTGAACCTGAAAAGCCGGAGAGGGAAATATTAGATCAAATTGAGAGCGCAGTTGCAAAATTGATAAGCGAGAGAACAATAGTTGCTGAAAGCATCGAAGAGAAAGAAAAGGTGATTGCCAAACTTTTTAATGAAGCTATAAGAAAAAATAAGATAAAGCTGCCAAAAGAGAAGCAAACTTATTATCTTTATCGCTTTCTAAGGGAAAGAATAGGACATGGATTCATCGACATATTTCTTGCAGATCCATGGCTTGAA
>CAZOWB010000100.1:0-5591 GCA_964583315.1 uncultured Candidatus Bathyarchaeia archaeon
ATGCATGAATCCCCTTGCTATTAATCTTCTCTTGGAATCCGTTACCAGTAGAAGTGAAAGGGATATTAGAAACATATTTTGGTTTTGAAAAGGGTGCACAGAAAATATTTTATTACATTGACTTTTCGTTAAGAACTCTGCAATGTCAGCAAGTAGTGGGGTATATAATTGCTCATAAGAAAAACTATCCACTTAGAAAAGAAAGATGGGAAGCGAGGGCATCGAGAATTCTTGATGAAATAAAGTTTGATAGTGAAATTAGAAGGTTTATGTCAGAAGGGATAGATAGGGGGTATACATTGAAGGGATTACAGCTGAGCGAGTTAAATTTAAAAGATGTACCAGGATTGGTGAGGACACTTTTAATAACGGATGGAACTATAGAAGAGAGGTACGAACAACTTATTGAGTTGAAAGAGAAGTTCAGAATATATGGGAAAGACTTTCCAGTTTGCCCAAGAGACATAGAATCAACAGATCAATTTAAAAGGTTTATTAACGAACTCTCGACGAATGGATTAGCTGAAATATCAACACAACAAGTCTCAGTAAAGCTTTCAAGTATTGAACAAAGGATCCTCGCGGTATTGCAATTATTTAGAGGTTCTCTAGATAAAGACAAGATAAGTAAGTTCTTTGTGTCATTTGTCAGCGGAGGAGCTACATCAAAGCTTGATACTTACCTTGACATTCTTTTGGAAAAACAACTCATCTCTTATGACAAAAAATTAGATGTCTACTCTCTAAAAAATTCTCAAGAGCTGGACCAAGTTTTTAATAACACAAAAAGACAGCTAGAAAGCCTAAAGAAACTATACAGTAGTAATCCTTACGGTTATTTAGTTTCTATTAAGCAACGTGATGTCAACACAATAGTGATCAGAGAATGTATAAATTATGTTGAAGAAGTCGCTAACAGTATAGAGCACTTACGAAGCTTACCGGAAAATAGGGAAAGGTGGATTAGAGGCTTTATCCGTTTTAAGGTATTGATGGAACAACTTGAAACTATACATTCTTTAGTTGACACGTTCTCTAGAAAGTTAGATACAAATTTCAGAGGATTCAGCACATATCCGATTAAAAGAAAACTTACAGAGTTGGAGAAGCGGCTCAATAGTTTAGGAATCGCTGAAAAAAGCATAAAGATACGGGAAAAAGAAGAAATTGAAAAATTGGAAAATTCAATTAAAGAAATTAAAGATAAGAATTATTCAAAGGACGATATAAAAAACAAATCATTGGAGCTACGAAATGAAGTTTATCGATTCGAGGGTTTGTACGCGGAGTTTAGAAATTGTCCTGTATTTGATGTCAAAATTGTTGAACTAGCTAAGCGATATAGCATATTGAAAAACTTCCTTAACAGATGTATAGAGAAGATAGGAATAGTGGAAGAAGAAGAGAAAAAAGTAGCAGAGCTAGAATCATCTATACAATCGCATGAATTGTATAGACTAAGAATACCCTCTAACGAATATCCATTCTCATCAATTTTATTGGATTGGGTATTACAGAATACAAGGGCAAGGTGAAAGAGGTGTCCGAAGAAATTGTCACTGTAAGTCTTGAGGAAATTCCAGGAATATTCAATGCGAGGCGTCGGGCTCTTGAGGAATTAAATCGAAAGTTAAATCAGCGACTACAAATAATTACAACGTTAAATGAGGAGGAAAAAGGCTTATATGAAAGCCTTAACTATGCGAAGAAGGTTCAAGAGGCGTTAGGTTCGTTCTTTTACGGTGCTACCATAGAAAATCTGAATTTAATAGAGGAAAGTATAAAATCAATTGAGGGAACTTTGCAAGAAAAAGCGATCAAGTTTAGTAAAAACATTGAATCTAAAGAATTCAGCGACGATAATTTAAGCCAATTTTACAGTGATTTGTCAGAATTCTTGGGCCAGCAAGTAAGTTCCTTGAGTAAAATTCTTGAATTTCAAGAAAAAGTCTTTAAAGAATCTACAAAGGAGATATATGACAAATTTAATGCACTAAATCGCCTCGTTAGCACTCTCCTAAAGAGAGTTGAGGCTTCAGAAGATAAGGCGGAATTTGTTGACATCTTAAGAGCAGAATTCACTAAAGTTAAACAGTTAATAGATAACATTCCAGATGATGTCGCTAAGCTCGCTGAGACGAATAAACTTATTAAAGGTCTATATGTAAGTGCGAGGGATGAGCTTTCTTCAAGCCGCGAGAAAATCAAGCAAATAGCTATAGAGAACGGATTACTAACGGAGAATGAAGTTAGTGTGCTGGAAACACTTTATGAGGCAGGGATAAAAGAGGCTGATCTGAGCAAGGTCATCCAAATTCTAATGCAGAAGCTAGGAATCGAAAAAGAGGACATTCAAAGGTTACTTTTTGAATTATCTGAGAGAGGTTTTGTTGTTATGAAGTTGATTGCTGAGTAAGTGAAAAATGTCCGGTATTGATGAAGAAAAGTTCTATCCAAGAATCGAGAAATGGCTGGCCGGGTCTATTGGCTGCCACTATATTGGTGTGAGAAAATTTATTTGGGGTGGACAACCTGACGTCTTAGGTGTAAAATTTTCTAAAGGAAATTGTCTAAAAGCTGATCTTCACTTAATTGAAGTCAAAATAATTGACTGTTTAAACTCGGCTTATAATCTCATTGGTGAAATAGAAACAAGAATAGCCCAATTTATGGGGCAAAACTCGGTTTTTCATGCATTATATGCCTATATGGCAATTTTTGAATGTTATAAGTGTAAAGAAATAAGGGATTACGCCAACCACAGAGGAATAGGAGTTCTCAAACTCAAAAATCATAAAAACACTACATTATCGCTAGAAAGATCGCCAACTCCAATAGTTTCCGGCAAAACCTTGTCCATAAAGGATTTTAGAGACGAGGCTTGGATAAAGGACAAAGACGAAGCTAGGATTTTTAGAGATGCAATTAAAAACACGGGATGGTGGAGATTAAAAGAACTTATATCATAAATAACTCATTTAAAACAAAATAGTGATGACGCTTTGTTCGTTCGTTCGCTCGACGAACTAAAAAAGCTCATTAGGAAAATAGAGTTCAACAAAACTGAGCATGAATTGTTAGTTGAACTTGTAGACAAGGCGATGAGAGCAGGAGAGGGGGAAAGGGAACGACTTATGCATATAAGCAAAAAATCACATAAATTATATAGGACACTAAAGGAAATGGATCTTTTTTACCAAATTAGACAATCTGACGGTAAATCTATTGATAATTTGAAGAGAATTCCGGTAGGAGCTGTTGATGGGAGCTTCCAAGTAGTAGGTGGAACAGGTGGAAGATGGTATGCTATTTTTGGCATCTCGCAAATAATTTCAGAAAAAGGTTTCACACTTGAACCGATTATAAAAGTTGATGGAGGTATTGAGCCGCTAGAAGCCGTTGACGAAGGGGAGGCTCGACATAAAGCCGAAATAGTTATGATGCTAGGAGAGATGAAAGGGTTCCGCAAAGTAGCAGAGAGACTATGCTCCAGTAGAAAAGATTGCTATTTATTAATTGATGGCCCAGTTATTGACCCTCCGCTATATATGAATGAAGAATATATAGAAGGCAGAGTTGACGCTTTAAGATTCTGTATCGAGAAAAATGTGAATGTAGTAGGTTTCGTCAAGAGAGTTATGGGTAGTAATTACTTGAACTTTCTGAAGAACAACTTGGGGAAAGAACAAGTTGTAGAGTTTACAAATGATCTTGACTTATTGTCAACTGTGATGTTTAATGCTGTTAAAGAAGCATCGTGCCCTATTTACACTTACCCACTTAGTTTTGATGAAAGTGCTGAAAAAGAGAGTAACCTAGCATTGATCTATAAATGCTATAAGGATAAAGGGTTAACCATTTATTACTCGTATTATAAACCGAGTTTGAGAGGAAGAGTTTTTAGAGTAGAATATGCAGCTGTTAAAGAACTTAGCGAGCGAGAAGTGTTAGAAAGATTCGACGAAATTTTAAGCGTTATAAATATTGTCTGGACGCTTCCTGGTATGGAGGAACCTTTGCCTATCACAATTGCACATAACAAATGCAACGTAAGACGCGGAGCAGCTGAAACGTTATATTACGAAATAATGGCTAGGGCTCTGAGTAAAGGAGGCCTACACTTATGGTTAGAGTCAATTACGTAAAATCTTCAAGAATCTGTTCATTATGATTGGCGAGCAGACACTCTGCATCTTGTCAAATAGTCTGTCCTAGAACTACGAAGAACTTATTATAGGTATTTGCAAAATGGATGTATGAGGTATTATGCAATGTATCACTTGAACACGAACTTATTGATTTTACTCCGACCAATACAATATGAAGGTAGAACATGTACAAAATTATGCAATTATGGGAGATGCTGGATAGAGGTAGGAAACTAAATGTCGTGTAAGTCCTTTGACAAGGTCTGGGAAAAAATTAAGATGACTCTTGGTAACAAAAAATCAGTAGAAACTTTAGTTAGAAAGATCAAAAACGATATAATCAACGTAGAGAATGATCACATAAAGGTTAAATCGCAAAAAACCGAGAAAATAAGGAAAGTTCCACGTTCACAATTTGAACATATCTGGAACAAGTTAATCACTGATGGCTTTTATGTTTCAAGAGATCATGAACCCTATGTCCATAGCCAGATTATCTGTGCAATTTTTTCTTTGCTAGAAGATTGCATCAAAGTAGAGTACAATCCACTTACTTTATACATTCAACGGCAGATTTAAAAAGAAAATTCTTTGAGAAAATGTAAACGAGACGCATCGCATGCTGATGGCCAAACAGATATGAGAGATAAGAAAGAAAAGCTTATAGTAATCTATGTAGGAGACGCACATAACGTCGTAAATCGGATAGTTTTTAACCATTGCAGAGGAAATGTCGAAGCCTCAGCATTAAGAAAGCATATCGCCGAGGCCATGGGATACAAGCTAAAACGAACCAAAAGACCCAGCGGCTCGACGAGAGTAAGAATAGATATGCCAGATCCCCAAATTGGCGAAAGAAAAATCTCCGCTTATATTCAAACTGGCAAATGGAAATACGTAATCTGCGAATCTTATAATGAGGCACATGACTTCCAATGGTACGTGATAGAAATGCTTAATCCACTACTTAACAAAGAAAGAAAGCAGTGGGATATTAGAAGAAGCGATAGGTACTCGTTTTTACTCCAAGAATTATCTAAATGCCCACCGCTACAGTGCACGCAACTAATTTACCAAGCCGCAGGCCCCGGCGTTTACGCATTTTATCACATCATACCTCCACATAAATTTAAGACGTAAATGCCCTTTGTCAATTTTTCTCCAAACCTATCGTTTTGTAATACAGGCTACCCGTCATCAAATCGAGGTGGAAGTTTTCTGTTGATGAACATAAATCCGCCGGATTCATGACATTACCGCTTCTTTACAGAACACGTAGAAACTGTCGCCAAATGCCCTCTTACGAAAATAACCTAAAAAATAATCTAGAAAATGATGGATATATATGCAAATAACGTTATGAAATATCTGGAGCCAAAAAGTTCATAATAAAACCTGAATATAAAATAATTTTACAAAACTATCTGAAATTGGGCGTATGAT
>CAZOWB010000101.1:0-5563 GCA_964583315.1 uncultured Candidatus Bathyarchaeia archaeon
CCTCTTTGTCAAATGAAACCATTATATCTGGATTGTTAACCCAGTTCATCCATCCCAGTAAGCTCCTGTGCAAAGCAAGTAAAATGAATCTCATTGATTGAACTAGCTCAAGTCTATCCATATCTTTTCTCTCTAATAACCTTCTTATTCGCTCCAGAGTTCTCTCTGAAGCCCTTATCCATCCTTCATTCAATATTATCACACTCCGACAAGTTACTATTTCTCTATCTCTCCTATTTATCTATTGATCCAGCATAAAGAACACGTAACAATTAATATCTCTTTTGGTTGCTTTGAGGAATTAAAAATCAATATCTAATCTGAAAACCTCTAAATTCGCCAGTCGGGTTCTCCCATATAACCTCAACCTTTTTAACAATCGCGCCTGGAGGGCCTCTATGGCAGAAATTGATCATAGCTTCAACATTCTCTCTTTCACCCTCAAAGATCGCCTCAACTCTACCATCCGGTAGATTACGGATCCATCCGGTAACATTGTTACGTATTGCTCTTAAACGCGTTTCATACCTGAAGAAGACTCCTTGAACTCGTCCACTTATGAAGACGTGAGCCCTAACCTTCATTGAGGCTCACCCTAGCGCCGCAGTTATTAATATGCTTTTCTAAATCTTATAGTCTGATTTGAAAGTTCAATATCATATATTTGGTTTACGTCGAAGTCTACACCCAATTCTTCATACTCCCGCTCAGTTAAGAATAAGATCATCTTCGGCATTGAGATCCGCGATTGAATGTTAAGCAATGGAATCTGTTGCTGTAGCGCTCTGATCATATCCTGAACCATTCTAGCTTCTTCAGTTGCTGGTCTAATAGCGAATCTTGGAGCCACATCCTCTTGAACTAGCTCTATGCGCTTACCCAAATTTCCCTCTAGATCTTTAAATGATTCTATTCTTTGAACTCTAACTTTCATCGCCTGAACACCAAAAATAATAGTAATTAATGCACTTATAAAAGGATAAATCAGAAAATTTATTGTTTTAACTAAAACTAGCATTAAACATATTAGCCTAATTGAGGACTAAATACTTTTAAGGCTTAAGTTCTTCTACATATTAAGTAGTGCTATTGTGGGGTGTATAATGTGAAACTTGTAACAGTTCTGCTTCCGGAAGCCTATCTTGAGGGACTTGATGAATTAGTTAGACAGAATATGTATCCAAGTAGAAGCGCTGCTATAAGGGCTGCTGTAAGAGATCTATTAAAGCGGGAGCTCTGGTCTAAATAGCAAAGAGTAACGCTTTTAACTATGGTTCAAACATTAACTAATTATTGCAGCTGACCGATGAGGAAGCCCGTTGCTAATGAATCTCCTGATGACTAAAGGACGGACATCTAAGGTCGGCTGCTTCCCACTATATTTTCCCAATAAAATTATTTGCTAAATCCCTGAATTTTTTAGCAGTCTCGGATGGTTTTTCAGCATTAATTATTGATCTTCCAACGATTAGATAGTGCGCGCCAGCAGCTAGAGTTTCTCTAATTCTCCCACCTTGTACGCCAATTCCGGGAGAGTATATCGGAATAAGTCCCTTTAAAGTAGTATGTATCTCTTTTATTTTTTCAGGGTAGGTTGCGCCAGCTACAACGCCGTCAGCGCCCCAAAGTAGAGCCTTTTCAGCGAAAATCACGTATTGCGGTTTAATTTTCCCTGTTATTGGATCATAAATGCTTTGACCATAACCTTCCCAGGCAGATTTATGGCTCATGTACGCCAAAAGTATAACCCCGCGATTCATTTCTTCAGCAATCTCGAATATTGGTTGAAGTCCGTCCTCCCATCCAACAAATGGATTAGCAATTAATGCGTCAAACCCAGCTTTAAAGTAGTTTTCAGCTATTACACGATTTGTATGTCCAACATCATTAGCCTTACAATCCATTATCGTTGGTAAGCTAAATTTATGTGCTCTATCAAGGATTTTTCTTACGCCGTTAAATAGGCCTAAAGGTAGAACAAGATGATGATTTATTTTTAATGCACATATGTATTCATGAACTTTCTCAAGTATTAACATACTTTTCCAAAATATTTTTTCAGGATCTTCAGCTATAATATCCAGCGCTAGAACTATTCTTGAGTTTTTTTCTTTTTCTGACTTTTTCATGAGAGACTTAAATGCTAAGGGCAAATCTACCCGCCTCCATTAGCTAGAGATCCACCGCAGAATCTAGTAATGAAATCCAATGTTATATTCATTGCCTCATGAAGCTTTTCAAAGTTTATGCCCGGTACACCACAAAATACTAAAAGCGCATTATGCGTGTTTCTCGTAATCTTTGTGCGTTCACAATCTCTATACGGATATATCGCGATTAATCCAGCCTTATCTGAAACCACGATTTCTCCACCATCAAGCAGAAGAGGTTTCCTCATACCTATTCCATAGAATTCTTCATCCTTATTGGCATACCTAATAATGATGGATTCTCCAACAATCTTGTCTGTATCAAAAGATGCTATCGCAACCTCAGACTTTATCGAGGCCAAATTAAGCGAGTCAACAAAAGTATTGATTTTGGGTAATGGATTGCCTAAAAGAATTCTTCTTATTAGAGCTTCGGCAGCCGGTCTAGTCTTGGTTGGATCAATACCAATCCTCCAGAAGAAATCGCGGTAAGCCCGTACGCTGGGAACATTCTTAAGGGACTCAGCATTATATTTAGATTTAACTTCGCGAATTACATCCCTTTTTAGAGCTTCAAGCTGAGCATCTTCATACTTGATTCTTAAATCTTTAATGAAAGCTGTCAAAAACTTTAGATCCGGAAAATCCCCCTTAACCTTTGAATCAATTGTTATCTGCATGGTGAATCCCCTCTAGATCTTAAATGTATAAAATTATTTATGTGGTAGAAGCGTAAAAATTAAACTCAACCTCAACCAAACTTCTTTTAATGGAATTAACATTCCCTAAAAAAGAGGCTGGAGGCACATTTGTATGTCCCTAGAAGAATATTATGAGAAGAGGAATTTCAGTAAAACGCCGGAACCTAGAGGCAAAAAAGATTCCGAAAAAGAATCAAGCTCCAGAGAAGGAAGAATTTATGTGATTCAGAAGCATGCAGCTAGCCATCTACACTATGATTTAAGACTTGAAAAAGATGGTGTGCTCAAAAGCTGGGCTATACCTAAAGAGCCCCCAATGGTTAGAGGCATTAAAAGATTAGCTATCCAAACTGAGGATCACCCCATAGAATATGCTGACTTCGAAGGAGTTATACCGGAAGGAGAATATGGTGCCGGAACAGTCGAAATATGGGATAGAGGGACATTCGATATAGAAAAATGGAAAGACAACGAAATAGTAGTACATATACATGGTGAAAAACTCAAGGGAAGATACTGCCTAATCAGATTCAAGAAACAAGAAGGTGGATGGCTCTTTTTCAAATCTTCATAAAAACTAAGAGCCATCCTTTTAAATATAAATAGTTTCGCCAGTTTTTATTTTCTGCCAAGAAATCTGAAATCAAGAGGAAAATGTGATAAAGCTTAAAAGGAACTGAATTGTCAAGATGAATAATCTTTAACATATACGATATATAAGACGAAATGAGACGGAGACTTTAAAATTATGGAGTTAGAGGTGATCTTTCAACCTGAAGGGAAACACGTAAAGATTTCCTCCGGAAAAACAATTTTGGAAGCTGCAAAAATTGCTGGCGTAGATCTAATTTCTATTTGCGGTGGACTTGGTAAATGTGGAAAATGTCGGGTTATAATTAAGAAAGGTAAGGATAAAACGAATTCGTTAACCAGCATAGAACGTGACTTTTTATCTGAAGCTGAAGTAGCAGCTGGTTATAGACTTGCGTGCCAAACTGTTATTAGAGGATCACTGATAGTTTGGATTCCGGAGGAAAGCCGAACAGGTAAACAAAGACTTCAGATCGAGGGCATAGAAACACCAGTTAAACTTAAACCCTATATCAAAAAATATTTTGTTGAATTACCTAAGCCTAACCTTCAAGATATTAGATCCGATGCCGATCGGCTACTAGACGAGCTTAAGAAAACTTATGGACTTAGAGATCTAGAGTTAGACTATGAAATTCTTTTACATCTGCCATCAATTCTTAGAGAGGGTGGTTGGAAAGTAACCGCCACTGTTTGGGATAATAAAAGAATAATCGACATAGATCCGGGAAACACGACTGAAAGAATGTTTGGATATGCTGTTGATGTAGGCACAACAAAGATCGCTGGTTACTTACTTGACTTAAACACTGGCGTTGTTTTAGCTGTTGATTCGTTAATGAATCCGCAAACATCCTATGGCGAGGATGTGATCTCAAGAATCACCTATGCATCCTATAGTCAAGATAATTTGAAAAAACTTCAAAAAGCTGCTATTGGGGGCGTAAATCAGGTTCTGAAGAAACTCCTAAACAAGACTGGTATAAACCCAAGAGAAGTCTATGAAATGACGGTTGTTGGTAACACAGCTATGCATCACATTTTTTTGGGAATCTGCCCAAAGTACGTGGCTTTAGCGCCCTATGCACCGGCTGTAAAAGGCGGAGTGGATGTTAAAGCGCGGGAGCTTGGTGTAAATATTAATCCAGGCGGTAACGTTCATGCACTTCCGGTTATAGGTGGATTCGTTGGAGCTGACACAGTTGCGGTTATATTAGCGACAGAAATCTATAAGAGAGACGAACTTTGCATGGCACTTGATATCGGAACAAACACTGAGGTTGTTTTAGGAAATAGGGGTAAGATTCTAGCAGTTTCATGCGCATCTGGACCGGCATTTGAGGGAGCACACATAAAGTACGGTATGAGAGCTACCAGCGGCGCAATCGAAAAAGTGCAGATTGATCCCCAAACCCTTGAAGTTAAGTATAAAACAATAGATGGTGTTAAACCATATGGCATATGTGGATCAGCCATGGTTGATATTCTTGCAGAGATGCTTAAAGCTGGAATAATCGACATTTCTGGAGCATTCAATAAGGATGTTAACTCGCCAAGACTACGTCGAGGAGAAGACGGACTTGAGTTTGTTCTTGCATGGGGAGATGAAACCGCTACTGGCAAGGATATAGTTGTCACACAAAAGGATATCAGGGAGATCCAGCTAGCTAAGGCCGCCATACACACTGGATGCACTATACTAATGCGGAAGCTTAACGTAGACGAGTCTGACATAGAGGCGCTTTTCATAGCGGGAGCATTCGGCTCCTACATAGATCCTGAAAATGCGCGGACAATAGGAATGTACCCTGAGATATCTCTAAGCAAAGTGCAAATTGTTGGTAATGCTGCCGGAACAGGCGCAAGAATGGCTTTAGTTTCAGAAATAATCCGCAAGAAGGCTGAAGAAATATCAAGAAAAGTAAATTATATTGAACTTGGGGCAGAACCGGATTTCCAAGCGGAATTTATAAACTCGCATTTCCTACCTTATGCGGATCTAACAAGGTATCCGGAAACACTTAGTATGCTTAAAAGATTGGGTAGACGAATCAAAAAGCCTCCGATGATATTAAATTCAAAAAAGAGGGATAAAGAGACGTCGCCTAACAGAGCGTATCT
>CAZOWB010000102.1:0-5537 GCA_964583315.1 uncultured Candidatus Bathyarchaeia archaeon
TTAACCATTTTTTCAGCTAATTCAACAATATCCTTCTTAAGTTTAATAGTTATGGGTATGGACATGATGCACCATATTATACCTAGGTATACTATCGTAAATTCCTTTCGCCATAAGACTTATGAGATCAAACATTCAAGCCAAAATAGGGTAAGCGTTGAGCAAGTTTTTGTCTTTAAGCAACCTTATTGATTCAATCTCCTTTAATTTCTAGAAAAAGCAGAATTATTTCATTTTTCAGAGAACTAATGAGGAAGAATCTTGATTTTAATTTTAAGCCGAATTTAATAAAAAATAAAATGGTAGCTTCTCATATGTAGTAAATTGTCATGAAGAGAATAATTCAAGTTAGAGTTTACAAAAGAGAAAAGTATGTTGCTGAATACTTAGATTTGCCAGTGGTAACTCAAGAAAAACTTTAGATGAAGGTTGTAGAGAAATATTAAAGAAACAGAAAATCTCATCACCTTACAAGAACAATCTATACCAATGTTGAAAAAGCATATATTATCTAAGAAAAATTGTGCAGATCATTTAAGAAGTTAAGTGTCGAAAATTTCAATTGTTTTTGTCTTTCCGTCAAAACAGACTTTAAAGCTATCGAGAATATCCCTTCCAACTATGCTTCTTATGGCCGTTGTTTTTGGCAGTTCCTTTCCTAGAACGAGAATTGAAAACTTTTTCCCTAAAAATTCTACTTCCGCCTCATAAAGATGGAAAACGTCTTCTCCATTAGCAGTTATTATCATAATGTCTCCAGAATATCGCAGACCAAGCTCTTTTGCATCGCTTTCAGGAATCAAAGTTTTGGTTGCTCCAGTGTCAAGATAGGCATCATACTCCATAATTCCGTTAGGACCGAAAACTTTCAATCTCATTAAGGGCTGATTTCTCACGTAATGAAGCTTCATGTTTCCTCAACTAGAACAAGTATCCAGCTGCCCTCTCATCTCCAATTTTTCTAAAATAAAACTTTTTGCCAGGAAACTTTTTTACAGCTATTTTATAGGCTTCATCAACAGTATCCCCAATTCCAGCTATCTTCCTTAACTCTATTTCAATAGCAGCTATCTTTCCGAAATTTTCTTTCTCAAGCTTCTCCTTGTTTTCCTCGTAAATCTTCTCTCCAATCTTCATCAGCATGGACTCCATTTAACCACCAAATTATTTATTGCATCTAGAACTTAAATCCTTTCTCAATGTGATTTAATTTGAAATCTTCAAATGAAGACTTTAATAATCCGGTTCTGCGCCGCATCTTCTTTGTTAAAAAACTTAAACATGAACTTGAACTCGATTGAAAATAAGAACTAAAAACAGAATCTTTTTGGAGCTAATGTTTTAGGGTTAGGATAACCCTGCTCAGCATTGGGTCAGAATCTCGGCTAAATTATCTCCGGGTTTAATCTCTGGAAAACGCTGGCCAAATAATTCAGCCTTCATAAAATGTTTCCCTACGATTTTTACCGTGGCGCATTATCCAATTTTAAGAATTTGTAGCGAATATAAAAAAAGTAGAGTGAACTATACTTCATGAAAAGATGGAAATGATTACTTAAACAATTGGCTGTTAAGAGAGTATGAAAAGAAGCCAAGTTTTTGTAGCTTACTTGTTCATTTCGGAAGATGAGCTGAATGCAACCTTGTGGCAAAAGTGGATTAAAGAAACTTCAAACTCAATCTATAAATTTGACAGAAGAGTTTTAAGCATTCGGAAATATCCATGAGGAAAAGGCTTAAGTTCAAAGAAACGTTAGAAAATAAAGAATATGACAATTAAAATTGAGATTCAAAATCTGCCGGAGGAGTTGAGAAGGGAAGGGCTAGAAGAAAAACTGGTCGAAGTCTGCCGAAAAAATGACATAATTTTCATGGCTGTTTTCGGTTCATTTGTAAAAGGAGAACAAAACCCAAAAAGCGATATAGACATAGCGATCGAATTTGACAAAAAAAGTCGAAAAACCCTCCTAGACCTTGTAAGAATAGAGGAGGAGCTAACAAAAATATTTGGAAGAAAAGTTGATCTCGGAATTTTTAGTAGCATAAACCCCTACATTATTGAGGATGTAAAAAGGGAAATGAGAGTTATCTATGAAAAGAGATAAAGCCTATCTCAAGCATATCCTCGATGCTATCTCCAACATAGAGAAGTTTATGTTAGGAGTAACTAAAGAAACATTTCTTGAAAACATTGAGAAGCAATACGCTGTCCTAAGAGGTCTTGAAATAATCGGAGAAGCAGCTAAAAATCTAAGCAAAGAATTAAAAACAAAATATTCTCAAATTCCATGGAAAGAGATAGCTGGAATGAGAGACAAACTAATCCACCATTACTTTGGCGTAAACCTAAACTTAGTCTGGGAAACAGTAAAAACCAAGCTGCCAGAACTGAGAAATCAGATTCTTCACATAGTGAAGGAAATGGAAGAAGTCGAAAGCTAAAGAGGGCCGACAGCATTTTTTAATTTAAAATCTTTAAAAAATGAAACCGACGAATTTTTATTGATTCAGTCATAATTTCCTTGTTTCTTGTGTCTGTCTTCTTAATTCTGCATCCTCTGTTACAAAATAATCGCATTCAAGCATCAATCACTGTTCTAAGCTGTAAAGCTTCCATAAGCCATCCATTCTAAAAATTAAGAAGAAAACCCAACTGCTCCATAAAGCTATAATTTATAAGCAGCTAGGTTGATTAGTTAATGAGGCGAATTTTATGAAAGAATCAGTGAGAGAGTATATCGACTCTTTGGCGAATCTAAAAGAGGAGAGAGCGCTTAGGCTCACAAGAGAAAGGCTTGAGGCTGGAGAAGACCCGCTGAAATTGATTGATGACATTATGAAGGCAATGAATATTGTAGGCAGGCGATTTGAGGAGGGAGAATATTTTATCGCAGATTTAATGATGGCTGCGGAAATTTTAAGGGAGATAATGAGTCTAATAGAGCCGAGAATCAAGCCAAATGTTAAACCCAGATTTTTGGGAAGGGTTATTATAGGGACTGTAGAGGGGGACATTCATGATATTGGTAAGGATCTTGCAGCTTCGATGCTTAAGGCCAATGGTTTTGAAGTTATCGATTTAGGCGTAGATGTTCCGCCTGAAGAATTTGTTAAAGCGATAAAAGAGTATAATGCAAACATTGTTGGGATAAGTGCTCTCTTAACTATGGGAGTAGAATCAATGAAAAGAACTATTGAAAAAATTAAGGAAGCAGGACTCAGGGATAAAGTGAAAATCATGATAGGGGGAGGAGCAACAAATGAAATTATAAAGGAGTATGTGGGGGCTGACGCCTACGCTCCGAACCCCCTTGTTGGAGTAAAATTAGCTAAGGAGTGGACGAGAAATGAGTGAAATTAGTAATATACTTAAGAAATGGGCTTCAAAAGAAGGCGTACAATTTAAAAGCTCAGAGACTGAGAAGGAATTTGAAGAAAGAGCGCAAAGAGTTGGAGAGGCAATACAATTAAAAGTTCCTGATAGGATTCCAATAGCGCCCGATGCCGAATTTTTCCCTCCGATATATGCTGGAGTGAGCCTTAAAGAAGTGATGTACGACTATAATAAAGCGTATGCGGCGTGGAGTAAGACGCTCATTGATTTTAAATGGGATGCTGCTATGCCACCATTCACTTACTCGGGGAAAGTCTTTGAGATTTTGAGATATCGACAGATTTATTGGCCTGGATGCGGACTAAAAGATGACGCCACCATATATCAATTTATAGAGCCTTGGCAACAAATTAAAGGCGAAGTGATTTATGAGGGTATGAAGCCGGAAGAATATGATTGGTTTATTGAAGATCCATCCGATTACATAATTAGGGGATTTCTTCCAAAAATATCAGGTGTACTTGCGCCATTTAGAAATCTCTATCCCATACACGCAATTTGTTGCTGGTATCAAGGATTATTTGAGAGCCTAGCTACACCAGATATCGATAAGGCTTTTCAAGCGCTTGCTGATGCCGCCCGCGAAACCAGTAAATGGTTAAGATCCTTTATTGGCTTCGTCATGGAGCTTAAAAGCATGGGCTTTCCCGTATTTACGCTTTCTGCCACGCATGCACCCTTCGACTTCATCGCTAACTTCTTCAGAGGAACGCGAGGAGCATTTTTAGACATATATCGAATACCTGAAAAAATCAAGGCGGCATGCAAAAAGATAACTCCCTTCATGGTTGAAGCAGGTATTGTAGGCGCTAAGGCTACAGGTAACCCCATTGTATCGATTTTCCTGCATAAAGGAGTATTCATGAACATCAACCAATACAAAGAGTTTTACTGGCCCACATTAAAGGAGGTTCTCTTAAAATTAATCGACAACGGCATACTGCCTTACGTATATACAGAGGGCGATTACACAAAATATCTCGATATCATAAAGGATATGCCTAAAGGCAGAATCATATACCATGTAGAAAAAGACATATTTAAGGCAAAAGAAATTTTAGGGGACAAATTCTGTCTCACCGGCGGAATACCAGTCTCATTACTACAAGCAGGCACCCCAAAGAAAGTTGAAGAGTACTGTGAGAAAGCGTTTGAAGTACTAGGTGAAAATGGCGGATTTATATTAGATACCGATCTGCCTCTAGCTGAAGCAAAACCGGAAAACCTAAAGGCTGTAAATGATGCGATTCTAAAGTACGGGGTCTACAGGAAATAGCTCTCTAACAGCCTATAACGCCTAAATTTGGAGATCAACGCTCTATATCCCCTCTTTTTTATTCCTTGAATTCTGTTAATGCTCTAGGTCCGTCGCCGACAGATTCCACTGTTAGTTCTACCGGAATTTTCCAGCCAAATTTAAAGAAGGCGACCGTGAAATGGGATGTTTTAAATTTGCATCCGGCAAATATGACGCTACCCTCTAGATTTTTCCCATATATTGATCGGAGGCTTCATGTCAGGTGGAATAGGAGGCTTATATTTTCTACCATGCAATCTCCGTTTAAATTCCTCCTTAGCCTTATTCAGTAAATCCGCATCCGTCAGCAAATCTATAACAGTTAAAGCCATCACTTTAGACGCGAAAATCAGAGACTTATGTCCTAAGCCAACACCACTCTGAGCAGTTGCCTGCCAAGAATGACCCGGCGTTCCCAGAACCCACGTCGCCGTGCTAAACTCGACTGTTGGGGTTTGCCAACTAACATCCGCAACATCCGTACTTCCGTGGCTAATTTCTCCTTCGCCCCATGGATCCGGAACTTCATCATCAATGAGTTTATCGATCAACCTCTCCCACCCCGGCCTCCTAGTCTTCCTTAAAGCTTCAATTTTCATTTCTGGAGGAATCGATTTTGCTATCTCCTCCGCAAACTTTATTTCTTCATCCGTATATTTGGGGAGGCCTATTTCACGCATGTTCTTCACTATGGTTTCGGATATAACTTTGTTCGGTATCCTATTGTATAGGCCTCCGAGAAACTCATGTTTCACTGTTGTCCTAGTCATCTTCGCCGCCCCCTCAGCTATATCTAGAATCCAGTTGTAGATGAACTCAACCTGCTCTCTCTCAGGTGCTCTAACA
>CAZOWB010000103.1:0-5507 GCA_964583315.1 uncultured Candidatus Bathyarchaeia archaeon
ATTTTAGGCTTACTTTCCAAAATAAAATTTTATTTTTTGCAAACATTTAACTATCTGGAATAAACTTTGAAATTAGGTTTTATGCTTTATTGAATCTGCTTCAAAATCAGTGTTGAATTTAATGCGTCGATTGACAGAATCTCCACATTGGTTACGATCTTTTCTTTAGACTCAATATCTACAATTTTGATGAACCCATCTCCTTTTGAGATAAAGGCAATATTCTCGGCGATGAGTCTCTTACCTAAATTAGGATCATCAGCATAAACTTTAAAAAGACACACTTCCTTTTTCTCCTCCCTTTAATTAATCATCCAATCTTTTCTTCCATATCTTGCCAATTATATATTCCAAGTCACTTATTGCAATCTCTGATTTTAATGGTTCCCTTTTTAAGCAAGAAGCATATAATTCTCTGTCAAACCTCACTGTTCCATCAATTCTTAAACCAAGTTTTGCAGTCTCATTCATAAGTAGGTCTTTAACATCTTCCGTTACCTTATTAGCTATGGCCCATATATTTTTGTTCAAAGACTGCGCCTACATATTGAATTAGAGGTTTAGGTGGAGACACTCCATAAAGGCAGGAGAACATTGGATTCATCGGAGTCAATTATGAAAACTTTAAAATGTTTTGAAAGTATCCGAGAAATCAAAACGGTTAAAGAAGTCTTACCTGTCCCTCTTTCCCGCACACCATAATCTTATTAATAAATCACTATCCTCCATTGGTTATTTTCAACGTTAAAGTAAAGACCTAAATAAACATTTTTCATCTCAAAACATCATTTCTCCTACCAAATGTAAGCTGCATTCAATAATTAAATCAGAAAATCCCTTTTTATGCACATGTAGATTAGCATATTAGAAATGAATATTTATGCATTTATAAGTTAGTGTTTTAGGTGAGGGGGTATTGTATCAATTTGATCCATAACACATTAAATACTATAGGTTAATTGCGATAAAGGACTTTTCACCAAATAGATTTATTGCAACCAGCTTATTTAATTCGTGAGGTTTCATGATGAAATGGGAAGTTCGCTGGAAAATACTGGCCGATGCCATTACAGATCTACGTAAGAGCGGTGAAACTATACCATTTAATGTCATTAATGATTTACGTTCCGCGAAGATAATGCTGGAAATTCTCAGAGTTGATAAATCTCGTTCCGAGAACATATCCCGCTTAGAAGAGTACCTGAGTAATGTTGAAGCTTATGTTCTTCCAATTGCCAAAGACAGGTTTGGAGAAGCCTACGTGAATAATATGCTAAGAATAATGTATAGATCTGAAAAAGAGGAAGCTGAAGTTGGATTTCAAACAAGATTTCATCCGAATTTGCCGAGAGAAAAAAAGTGGGTTAGAATTCAAATAACTGATGAGATGCCTCTCGAAATAATTGAGAGAGTCATACATGAAGAGAGTTTAGAATACAGGATTGAAAAAGATGGATATGTACTGGTATATGGAGAAAATGAAAAAATAAAAGGCTTTGTTAAAAGGATGGCTGAAATCCTTCACGGCGCTAAAGGAAAGTAGATGCGTTTAAGCCATTATTCCTCCTTCCTAAAAAGAATCATCACCCTCTTCAAAATCAAGTAACATACATAAATTCGGAGAGAACCTCTAGATGCCATATATCAAGCGTATAGAGATAAACGGCTTCAAAACGTTTGGTTTGAAAACCACACTGACGTTTGATAGAGGCTTTACTGTAATAACTGGGCCAAATGGTAGCGGTAAAACCAACATAATGGACGCTATTCTATTCTGTCTAGGAGAACTAAGCGCTAAAAGGCTTAGAGCCGAAAACTTCTCAGCTCTAATATTTAATGGCGGGGGAAAATCAAATATAAGAAAGAGTAAGGCGAAGGTGCTTATACAATTTGATAATTCTGATGGCCGTCTACCAGTAGAGACAACAACTGTTACAATATCGCGGGAAATAGATAAGAATGGTGAAAGCGTCTACAGGATAAATGGAAGAAGGGTTCCAAGATCCCATTTACTCGAGGTTCTCTCCGTTGCCGGCATAAGCCCCTATGGTCATAACATTATCCCGCAGGGCACACTTACACGGATGGCTGAAATATCAACCCACGAGCGAAGAAAGATAATCGAAGATATGCTTGGAATAGCCCAGTATGATGCTGAGAAAGCTAAGGCTGAAGTAAAACTTAGGGAGGCTGATATAGCGATAAAAACAGCCTTAGGTCAGATAAGTGAGGTTCAGAAGAGGGTTGAAGATCTAGAGAGGGAAAGAAACAACTTACTACGCTATAATTTCATTAAAAGAGAGATAAATTACCTAGAATCAATAAAAATTTCTCGGGAAATAAGAGATCTCGAAAATGCAATAAAGAAAATTTCACAAGAGATCGCCAATTTAGAAGAAAAAAATAAACAATTGATAGAAAAAAGAGAGATTTTGCGACTAAAACGCCGCGAGATAGAGAATGAACTGCGAAAGCTAGGCTTCGAAGAATCTGAAAAAAAGCGGAATCGTATAGTTGAGATCCAAATAAGCCTTGGAAGCCTAAGATCTAGGTTAAATGAGCTTTCCACCAAGATTAAAAATGGAAGAGCTAACATTGAAAGGTTAAAAAGGCTAAGGGAGAACCTTCAACGGCAGTCTGAAGCAATAAAAATTGAAATCAAGAAATCTGAAGATAAAATAAAACAGTTAACTACAATTTTAAATAGTCTAAGTAAGGAGATTAGCGAAAAACAGGCTTTCTTCGATTCTCTATCGAGTGAAATCGCGAAAACAAGGTCAGCATTTGAGGAAAAAGCTAAGAGAATAAATGAGTTAGAAAAGCAGCTGAATCAGCTTCATGAGGAAAAGATGAATATTGAGGGAGAATACGCTAGAATTCAATCAAGAATAAGCGTCTACTCGCAGAGGCTGGAAGATTTAAAGAAGAGAAGACGGGAGCTAAAAACTTCATATAAAAGGCTCCAAGAATCGCTAATTAAGCTTCAGGAGATAGTGAAGGAACAAGCAAAGCAACTAAAGAATCTCCAAGCAACATTAGAAAGAAAGAGAAGGCAGAAATCTCTAATAGAAAAAGAAATTAAAGAGGCTGAAAGAATCGCTGAGGTAGCGCGGGAGGCACTCATAGAGTTTGAAGCGCAGAAAAACCTTATAAAAAAGATTAGATCCGAGGAGATAGCATTAAAAAACATCGAAGAATTAGCCGCCTTAGGAGTTATAGAGGGCATACATGGAAGACTCAGGAATCTAATAAAGATCAAGAGGGGCTATGAGAAGGCTGTGGAGGCTGCAGCCTCCGGCTGGCTTAACTCCCTAGTTGTCGAAGACTTAAACGTTGCGTTCACTTGCATAGAAACGTTAAAACGAATGAAGCTTGGAAGAGTTAAAATAATCCCCTTAAATGGCTTGTCATTAAATAACAAAAAGGATATTAAAGCGCCTAATATCGAGGGTGTGAAGGAGAAAATTACATCTTTTGTCAAGTGTGAAGAACGATATGAACCGGCTGTAAACTTTGTTTTAGGCGATACCCTCCTAGCTTTAAGCGAGGACTCCGCCATAAGAGCCTCTAAGGAAGGTTTCCGTGTAGTCACGTTAAGTGGAGATCTGTATGAAGCTGGCGGAGGGGTTGAAAGCGGTTTCCACAGGACCCCAATAGATTTATCGTCGTTTGTGCCAAGCGAAAAAGCCCTAAAAAGCTTAGATCGAGCCGTTAAAACTTTAAAGAATCACCTCAGGAATAGGGAGAATATAATTGCGGAAATAGAGGAGGAAATAGCGAAAAGTCAAAGTGAAATAGCGAATCTTTCCGAGTTTATTGGTAAACTTGAAGGCGAAGTTAGCCGCGTCAGAAAAAGCATTACCCAAACTGAATCAAATATTAAGCAAGCCGAGAATAGAATAGTAAACTTATCAAGTCAAATAGAGAAGGATAAAGAGCAGATATCCTCCTTTGAGATTAGACTCAATGAAATAAGTAAGGGAGAAAATTCTCTTAAAGAAGAACTCAAGCGTGTAAGAGATGAAATAGACTTATTAAAGGCGCATGATGCTGAAGCGCAGCGTGAGGAAATTGGCCATCAAATGATTCTTCTGAAAGAAAAATATAATAATGTAGAATCTGAAATCTCGACTTTAAAATCAAAAATAGAGAACATTTTAGAAAGAAGCTTGGAAAACTTAACGTCGCAGGCGGAGGATGCCCTAGGTCAGATTTCAGCTATAGAGAAAGAAATCGCTGAATCTCTTAAGGAAAAGGAGGAAACGCAAAAAAGAATAGAAGAGCTCGAGAGAAAAAAAGAAGAGCTTTCTAGAGAACTTATAAATGCTAAGGAAGAATCCAAAAAATTCACGTCGCAAATAGACGCCTTAGATAATGAGCTAATGAGACTTGATAAAGAATATGAGGAGAGTGTGAAAGAGCTTAATGAGCTAAGGCTTAAGATGCAAACCATGAAGCTTCAAATGAGCCGATATCAGGAGCAGTTAAAGATGCGTGGTTATGAAGCTCCACTAGACTTATCTCAAATCGCTTTCCGCAACGAAGATGTTGACAAGCAGCTAGAATTAATGAGAAAGGAGCTCAAAAGCATAGGCGCCGTTAACCAGCTAGCTGAAACACAGTATGCAGAGCAAGTTTCAAGATATAAAGAGCTCTCTGTTAGATTGAATGAGCTTGAAAGAGAAAAATTAGCAATTCTAAAGTTCATTGAGGAAATCGAACAGAAAAAATATAGAGTGTTTATGGACGCTTTCAATAAAATAAATGAGCGGATAAACCTGTACTTCTCTAGGCTAACTGGCGGAGGAAACGCTTCTCTAAAGCTTGAAAACCCGGAGAACCCATTTGCTGGGGGAGTCGACATGATAGTTCAGTTCCCCGGCAAATCCCCAATACTGGTTAGCGGAGCGAGCAGCGGTGAAAGATCCGTTTCAGCCGTAGCGTTTCTCTTCGCTCTCCAGGAATTCTCTCCAGCGTCATTTTACTTATTTGATGAGATAGATGCGCACTTAGATGCCTTTCACGTTGAGAGGCTGGGTGAACTGCTATCTGAGGAAGCTTCTAAATCAGAATTACAGTTCATAATCATAACCCTAAAACCCGAGATGATCAGCAAAGCTGATAGAATATATGGCGTTTATAGTCAGAATGGTATATCACATATTGTCTCAACAACATTTAAAGGGGCAACATAGCCATGGAAGCGGGAAAAGACAATAAACCATTCTATTTCCATCCGCCATGGGATATATTATTCGATATGCGTCGGCTGCAAAGAATAAATCCATGGAATATAAATATAGCTTTTCTTCTTCTCTCATTCCTCGAAGAAATGGAGCGTAGGGCAAGCGTAGATTTTAGAGCCTCCGGCATTGCTTTAGATTCTTCAGCGTCCATATATCTGCTGAAATCTAATTTGCTCCTAAAGCTTGAGGAGCCCCCTCCCCCTCCACCCAAACCAAGTTCAGATTTTATACCGCCGCCGCTTATTCTACCATTACGCTATG
>CAZOWB010000104.1:0-5475 GCA_964583315.1 uncultured Candidatus Bathyarchaeia archaeon
TGAGCATGAAAATGCCAAGAAGAGGGTGAAATTTTATCGCGAGATAGGCAACATGGAAATGGCAAAAATAGCCTATGAAACGATTAATACAATTCAGAAATCACTCAAAACAGTTCAAAAAGAAATTAAAAAATTAGAAAAAACTTATTTGCAATAATTCTGACAATATATAAAAAATGAGGTGCTGCCAAGGTTAATTTTGTAGAATAAGGGACGCTATGGAAAGTTTAAAGCTTGTAATAATAAGTTAAAGAATTGAGGGACGAAATTGGCAGAAGTTACTTATTGTATTTACCCAAGTTGTATCCACTAAAAAATGATGAAGGGCGGACGAATTTTTGTGTCTGTTATCTTAGAAAGCTTATTAAGGTTACTAAAAGAAAAGAGAGAGAAAATCCATATTTCTACAGAGGTGTAGGCGTACACAAAATACTTGAACGTTTAACAAGAACTGAGATTCTAAAGTTACTTGATGTAGAAGGAACTATAAAAGAAACTATAAGAAAGTAATGGCAATCCTGCATAACTATATAGTTAAGAGGAGTTGGATGAAATTGTGGATCAACTAACACATCCGATTTTAGGAAGCTAAACTGATTGAATTAAAAGACATAAAAGGGTACTTGGAGATTATTCTGAGCTACTCCTTCAGAATACTTTTCATTCACGTAGAAATTTCATGTGCACAATTTTAATATGAAGTTTGAAATAGTAACTGTCTAGGTGAAACATTGGCTCGGCAAAATAAACCATCAATTGAACAATTTTTTGTCACCCGTGGTTACAGAGTCAGTGCGTACGAATTACTTCCTAATAAAAAGTCAGTTGAAGCCATTGTTATATCTAGATCTGGAACTGATCTTAATAAGTTAAAACAAATTTTGACCAAAGAATTGACCCAGCAAGGTTGTGACGTCGTACCGTGGCGTACCGATATTTATATCTTCTCGGATAATATTAGTGATGTAAAAGAGAAGCTTCAAAAGCTGAATTTCACCGACATGAGAATAGAAGTCGTAAACATTTTTGAAGGCCCAACGCCATTAATAATTAATAATGCTTTGTTGAATGAATTTGAAAAAGTTCTCCAAGGAAAGGGATTTCTTATTCCAAGAAGATACCTTGCTTACCACCCCTCGCAGAAGAAATCCCATGCCAATGACGACTTGATTGATCTCTACGATGGTTTAGAGTATAGAATTCGATATTCTAGAGACATAAAGGGAGAGGGTTATTTCGTATTAACTCTTGATCACCACCTATTTGTAAACTTTACTAAAAATCTCCATGAAATCATGACATTACTATCAACAAAGAGGAATAGAAATGAAATCAAAGATTTCTTCTTAGGGCGGCTTATGGTCAAACACTGTCCCAGTTTATGCCCTGATTCAAACACGAGTAAATGTCCACTTAAAAAAGTCAAAAGGCGATTAAGCGGATATGTTAGAGAAATACTGTTTAATGACGAGGAGAAATACGACAAGTTTTCTTCATTAGCAGTAACTCCCCGACTTTGTTCTAAACTAAGGAATTTCGCCTCAATAACAGCTCCTATCGTATTGTGTATAGATGAAGAGGGAAATGCGTTGTGGGTTTCTAGTTTATTCTTATATCCAGAGCCAAATTTATATAACATTTCTGAATTTGTAAGGGAACTTAAGGATCAAGCGTCAGCAGACACGGCTATACGGGATATCCGGGTATTCTCTTTCTTGGACACGGGATATGGGAAAGCTAACCCATATGCCTCTAAAGATCGTTTTAATGCAATAACACGGATGCTGGAAACTCTGTCTATTGATTCTCTTATTGTGAATGGTGTTAATTTTGATTTAGTTCCGCTCCCAATAGAAGTAGCTATTTAGGAGGGATTTTTGTGTACGTAGATACTAGGCGAATAGAAGGAACAAAATTTGAAGCTCCTCTGCTTCAGTTTGATTACGAATCTTCTAGCCAAGTGGCTTATTCTCCGTATAGGGGCCTATGTGCTTTTGGTCCCTATGACAAACACATACGAAGATTTGGGAAGATTTCCATGTTAGTAATTGCACCGGATAGTAAAATAGAGTCAATGCAAACATTAACGGACTTACTAAAAGAAGGTTGGTCTATATACCCTGGATTTGAGCGTATTTTCGGAGTTCGATTATCAGCGGAGTTCGCCTCGTTTAAGACTAAAAAAGATAAGACCTTGGTAGGTCTAAGTCGACGATACGAACACCAAATAATGAACATCCTTCGCGAGGTCAGAATAGAAAATTACGATATTGCACTTGTTGGCATTCCTTGGTCTCCTCGGGAGAATATTTCAACACCTTATTATCGATCAAAGGCTGTCCTAACAGCGTCAGGCTTGCCTTCACAAATGATCACATGGGAAGTTTTGAATGATCCAAGTCGCTTAAGGTACTCCTTGATGAATATTGCAATTGCAATATATACGAAAGTTGGGGGAAGGCCATGGGCGTTAGCCCCCCACCCAAATATTCAAATTGTTGATTGTTTTATTGGAATTGGTATGGCTTTGCGGTCTCTCTCACGAATCGGATATAAGCTTAGATATGTGGGTTTTGCTAACATTTTTAGAGAAAACGGTTGCTATGTCCTTACAACCGGAGTCCCAGGTGTGATTGAATATAAAAAGTACCTTGAAGAAATAGGTGAGAAAATTTCTGATGCTATTTCAGAATATGAGCGGGTGGTCGGAAAAAAGCCGCGAAGCATAATTATTCATAATTACAAAAGAACAAGCAGAAAGGAGCGAAAAACTATTGTTGAAGCTCTTTCCTCACAATTAGGCTCTGATTTTGAATATGCAATCGTTAGAGTTACAGATGCCCCCGCTGTTAGGATCTTTGACTTTGACCATAGAAGTATGGCCACCGAGCCAGGCGTCTGTGTTCCTTATAGTGCAAAAGCGGCGATAGTAACCACAACTGGCAGAAGAGACGACAGGTCTCCTTTAGGAACACCAGTTCCTATTTATATTTCAATAGAAGAACAAAGTCCATCGCGGCCTTTTTCTATACTTTCTATTGCACAGCAAGTCTATTATCTAAGTAAAATCTATTGGGGCGGTGTGAGTACGGTTCAACGTGAACCTGTTACAACAAAATACGCTAGACTTCTTGCCTCTATGATGTTGGGAATGTGGGGAGATGAGTGGAATCGAGCCATTTCTAACCAGAGGTTAGCTGACAAAGCATGGTTTATTTAAATTCCGCCGAGGAAAAGTATCTGGATTATGAACTCTATTATTCCAATCACAATAGTAATTAGTATTTCATATATCCTTTTAGGAATTACTTTTCTTCCAAGCAATTCATCTACCGCATTTAGAATAAGTTGTGGAGGGATGAAAAACCAAGCCGCAAAATACAGGAAAATAAGTGGTTTTGCAAAAGTTTCAGGAGCTATGGAAATAGTGAATTCCCTATAATGTGGATAAAATGTATACATGAAACTTAAGAATAAGCCCGTCATAATCAACAGAAGACTTCCTGTTTTTCTCTTTTCTTTAACTAAAACTTCGTTTTTAAGCTCCTCTCTAATTTTTTCGTGCTCTTCTGTGCTATAGCATATTAACAATTCTGGTAATAAACTGCTTAGAGTTATAATTAGTAACGAGAGTTCTATAATCCCTAGATGAGAGATTGCAAATCCTAACTCTGGCTCTGAATCTTCTTCAGCGACACCTATCTGCGTCCAAGCTGTTAATAACGTATCTTTAAGTGTTTGCGAGAGGTCGATAAGCCTCTTGGTTACTTTTTTGTTAAGATTTTCCAATTCTGTCCTGATTTCTTTGTCTAATTGTTGTCGACGTAGGTAAGTATTCATTAACCATGACACTATAATTATTTCCTCCTCGTTTATCTCATTTAGTCTCACATGCGATAGAAGCCATCGGAGGTTATTCTGAAATAAATCATTTGTCACACCCATTTCAATGAGGCAAGCGATACCTAATGCACATCTCCAAAGGTCAGAAAACCAGTCATTTTGGGCAGCAATCTTTATTTGGTCAATGATCTTTTCCTTAACTCTGTCGGGAATTTTTTCTGTACTTGCAACAATTGAGTATAAGTACTCAAAGCTTTCAGTGTATACTCCCGGCATTCTTTCTTCGAAAAATTCAATGACTAGCTTATTGGTAAATTCTAAATAATCGGATGGCAGTTTCTTGCCAAATTTTTTCAGCACATGAGGCGACATAATAAGGGCTACTATATCCCTTTTGGTCGTATACTTTTTTTGTAAACACCAATTGTAAATATAGCTTACAAAATTTCGAACTGCGGGGCGATTATAACATTCTTCCCTGTTTCCAAGGGCAAAAAGTGCCCAGCATACATCAAAGGGACTTCTATAATAATCTACTATTCTTATAAGTAGTAGTTCCGCTTCATTGATTGTCTTTCTTATTGTCTGTTTGCTTCGTTCTTCAATGAGTTTTGTCATATTCTCTTGTTGCTTCATAATGTACCACGTTATTTTTGAGAAAGACGTTGGTTAAAACCTTTGCCTTTGTCCACAATTTATTAATTAATGAATTGGTATTATTAAACGGTGAGAATTATGTCTGAAGAACCCTTACCTATTTCTGAAAAACTTAAAGTACTTCAAGCTATTAATTTATATAAGACAGAAAAATGGTGGTCCGCAGTAACTTTGATCGAATCTTACGGTAGAAAACAGATCGCCATATACTTATGGACGAGAAAAGAAGATAAATGGAAAAGGAGGCAAAAACTTGTTATACATAATAAAGGCGAATGGTTGCAAATCAAAGAAGCAGTCGAGAGTCTTTTACCTAAACTAACATAGATCTGATAAATGTTCTATTCAGCATATTTGGGCATTTGACCATCCGAATGCTTAAACGAGTTTACAAGCATTCGCATATAGAGGAATAGTCCTAGGCTGGATAATCTATTTCCTATAGAGTTTCAAGTGCTTTGGATACAGCAGTCTACGTATAGTATGATTTTCTTAGGATTAACTGCCTTGACCATGATTCTCAATTGGTACGATAGTAGTGCCCAGAAACTCTTATTCTGTATGATTGGATACCCATCTTTAAAAATCAGCCAGCTATGAAGTTGACAGCTGAATGTACCGTAGGCTGAGCGGAATATCATAAAATTTTGCTGGGAACTGAAGTTGCAACATAGGTCCTTATGGTTTTTGGTTTAAATTCTCTTTTCGGAGATAGACTATGAAGTTATTTAGCATAAATCTTTCTGTTCTTTGCAAAAAATAAGAAACCTTAGAAAAGGAGTCGCTACGTACAAATGGACTAACGAATTGAATATGTTTGGCTAACGATCTTGTTTTTCTATGATTATTTTTCCGTTTGGTAGTGTTGCAATATATTCCCAGCCCTTTCCCAGATACTCTTCTATTTGGTTTAGGTTTATGACTTTTTGTGTTCCGCAGTCTTCATTTTTGTTGCCAACTAGTCGTTTTCTCACG
>CAZOWB010000105.1:0-5457 GCA_964583315.1 uncultured Candidatus Bathyarchaeia archaeon
CCTCCGGAACACTACTGCCATCCATAGCGGATCTAAATCATTTTTATGGGAGA
The DNA here is from genome assembly GCA_964583315.1 of uncultured Candidatus Bathyarchaeia archaeon. Classification (GTDB taxonomy): domain Archaea; phylum Thermoproteota; class Bathyarchaeia; order Bathyarchaeales; family DTEX01; genus DTEX01. The sequence continues at coordinate 54 of CAZOWB010000105.1, forward strand.
ATAATGATAATCGTGGCTTATCCTTACAGATCTGAAGGGGATATGATCGTCGTGGATGGAAAAGGAGAAATATTAAACTATAGGGTGATTGATGACTAATGGCGGTGACCTAAATGGGCATTAATGATGGAAACAAAATAGAGATAATAGCTAGGAGTTTAATTAAATCTGGAGCACTAAAGTTCGGTAATTTCATTCTAAAATCGGGCATTACAAGTCCATATTATATTGATTTATCTTGGCTACTTTCATCACCCACAGATTTCAATCAAGTTACAAATGTAATAGTTGAGGAAATGCGTCAGATAATTCTAGCTAGACAGATAGATAAGTTAGCAACTATAGAGCTTAAGGGCGCATTGATACTGCCGCATGTAGCAAGCATTCTAAAAGTTCCATGTGTGATTGTAAGAAAGGAAGCTAAGGTTTACGGCTTAACTGGAAGGATTGTTGGCGGCGAAGTGAAGAATGGTGAACGTTTCCTATTCTTTGATGATGTAATCACTGATGGAAGATCGAAAATTGAAGGAATGAAACCGATTAAGGAGATGGGGGGCGTAATCGATACGGTAATGGTTGTAGTAGATAGGGAGCAAGGTGGCAAAGAAAATCTAGAGTCAATGGGATACAGAGTTAAAGCCATAACAACAATTTCGGACATAGTAAATGAACTTCTAAAACTAGGCGAAATAAGCCGAGAGAACGCTGAAAAAATAATGGATTACGTAAAAAAGCGAAAATAACTAAAAGATTACTTTCTATTAATGATGTTCCCGCGGAATCTTTTCTATGATTAACTGAGTTCCCTCAAAAACAGATACTATTGAATTTAAGATATCGAAGAAATTCCCTAATGAAGATCTTCTCAGTTTGCTTAGAGAATAAAAAGTAAAAGTATAAAAGTCTCATTTCCCCTCTTTTATCTTCTTAATGAAATGGATGGAAACACGATGTTAGACAAGGGAGCGTATTCAGCTAAGTTAGGCGGAGAAACTGGCATATACCCATATAAGGCTAAGGTTGAAAGACGCTTAACAGACCTCCGCGAATACTTCTTAGATAGACACTTAGTTGAAGAAATGCTTTCTAGGGGCGAAAACCCATTGATTTACGTTGTTTACGAGATTCCACGTAAGACTGAAGGTGAATTCAATGTGGGTTGCACAATTATTTATCCAGGAAAAATAGGTGAAGAATATTACTTTACTAAGGGACATTTCCACGCTAAAGAGCAGACTAGTGAAGTCTATATTGGAATGAGCGGTGAAGGCATAATTCTAATGCAAGATAAAAGTGGAAGAACAGTAGCCGAGAAGATAGAGCCTGGAACCCTAATTTACATTCCGCCCGGAATGGCCCACCGCTCAATAAATACTGGAAAAACAGAGCTCATTTTTCTGGCAATATATCCTTCCGACGCCGGCCACGACTATGAAACAATAATGAAGACTGGATTCGCAAAGATAGTTGTTGAGAGAGATGGTAAACCAACCCTAATTGATAATCCAAAATATAAGGGATGAACATTAACTGCTCTAAAATGAAAAATAAACTAAAATTTTTGATCATGATTCTGACCACAAAGATTAATAGTTTCTTCATAATTTTCTCGTTTGAGAGAATATGAAAATTCCTTTGAGAGAGAAGTGCGGTGTAATCGGAATTTTTTCTTTTGAAGGACATAATATAACTCCCCTATTAATTAGCGGCCTTGAGGCTCTTCAGCACCGTGGTCAAGAAGCGTGGGGCATAGCTATTGAAGGGTACCCAACATTCAAGAGAACCGGTATAGTTTCCAAGTCGGTTGACGCCGAGTATGAGAAAATCTTCAATCTTAACGGTAATGTAGGAATAGGGCATGTGCGATATTCAACTACCGCTAAATCAACCCTTAAGCATGCCCATCCCATGGATATAGGCGGAATGATGGATGATCACTATTTTCGCATAGCCCATAATGGAACGCTTGAAAGAGAGCTTCTACTCGAAAATCTAAAGGATTTAGGTTTCTCCTCCCCTTATGGTGTAACGGATACTGAACTTATGGGCATAAGCCTCTATAGGATGCTGAAAACTGGTAAAAGTTGGACTGAAGCATTTGAAAAATTAAATCCCTACTTGAACGGTTCATTCTCAGTTACCATACTTACCTCTAATGGTGAACTCATAGGCGTTAGGGATGAAAGAGGCTTCAGACCCCTCTGCTTGGGATGGCACGAAGAAACATCCTCCTACATTATAGCCTCAGAGAGCTGCGCCTTAGAGGCAATTGGAGCCTCCCTTATAAGAGATATAGAGCCAGGTGAAATTGTAATCATAGATAAAAATGGTTTAAGATCCGAGTATTTCTCACGTCAGAAAAAGCATGCGCACTGCCCCTTCGAATACACCTATTTTGCTCACCCAAGCTCAAGAATTGAGGGGATCACTGTTTATAATGCCAGAAAAAATATTGGGCGTGTCCTAGCTGAAAAATATCCGATAGAAGGCGATGTTGTTGTTCCAGTACCCGACTCGGCTAGACCAGCTGCTCTAGGCTACTCGGAGAAGATGGGTATACCATTCGAGGAAGGTTTATTAAAGGATCGTTATAAACGTAAAGGTGGGTGGAGAAGCTTTATTGAACCTGAGAAGAGGGAAAGCATAGTTTCAAATATAGTTGCTATAAGAGACGTTATCGAGGGGAAAAGGATAATCCTCATTGATGACAGCATAGTTAGGGGAACTAGCTCACGGATAATAATTAGGAAGAAACTTAAAAGCGCTAAGGAAGTATCCCTACTGTTAACTTTCCCACCAATAATATATCCATGCTATATGGGAATAGACTTTCCAAGCCAAGACGAGCTCTTAGCGTACAGAATTTGCGGAACAACCATGAAGCTCGAAGAAATCAATAAAAAAATCGCCAGGCATATAGGCGCGTCATTCGTTGGCTATAATGATGTAGATGGTTTAAGCAAAGGCATAGGTCTACCCAAGGATCAAATGTGTCTCTCATGCACAACGGGAGATTATAGCTGCCTAAAGCGTAAACTAAAATTTAAGACTAGAGAGGAAATGAAAAGTTAAAGTTAGATATTTCACAACTTTATGTGAGCTCGCCCAACGCGTTGAGGAAGAGATAGAATTTAAAGATAATGTGACATTAGCTGATCTTATCGAGAAAATTGCGCTAAAATACGGTGCGAAGCCCGCCAATATCTATATAGCAATGAAGAACAAAAGAAAATCGATCCTTCAGTACGATTCCTAATAATGGTAAAGACACTATAAAATGCTGAATGGTTTAGAAACGAAACTTGAGGATGGAGATGTTATCGCGATGATTCCGCCGATTGGAGGTGGAGTAAACTAGACACTTACCCAAAGGGGGTTCATATTTATTTTATAATATTTTTTTATTTTTGGGTTTCTCGAGTCTTAAGCATAAATTCTATCGGCTTCCGGGCCATCGAAACTATTTTGGGTGGGAGCCTAACACAGTATCTTTCTCTCTTTAGACATTTGTAGAGTTTTTCAAGAGTATGAAGTTTCATGTTTACGCATATGGCTTCATCATAGGCTGGCATGAAAACTGCATCTTTTCTGTCCTTCTTAAGCCTGTGAAGTAGTCCTATTTCCGTTGCAATAATAAACTTCCTGGCATTAGAGACTAAGGCTTCTTTACACATTCTCGATGTACTGCCAATAAAATCTGCGATTCCGCAAACTTCTGGATCACATTCCGGATGAACCATAACTTCGGCGTCGGGATATTTATGTTTTAGGCTCAAAATCTCTTCTCTATTAAAGAGTTTATGCACTGGACAATAACCATATTGCGGAATCGACACTATTTTTTTATCTGTTTGAGTTTGCGCATACTTAGCTAAATTGGAGTCTGGTCCGAAAAGAACAACCTCCGAATCCATTCTATTCACGATTTCAGCGGCATTCGCCGACGTGCATACTGCATCACAATATGCTTTCGCTTCAGCTAGGCTATTTATATAAAGAACCACCTTCATATCCGGATATCTTTTCCTATAAAGTTTTACTAATTCGGCTGGAAGCATAGAAGCCATGGGGCAAAGTGCGTTCTTGTCAGGTATCAGAACCTTCTTATCTGGGTTCAATATTGCCGCGGTCTCAGCCATGAAATTAACCCCGCAAAAAACTATTATCTTTGCATCTGTTTGCGCCGCGCAAAGAGACAATTCTAGGCTGTCACCTACAAAGTCCGCTATGTCTTGAATTTCTGGGCGTTGATAGTTATGTGCCAATATAACTGCCCTCTTTTCTCGCTTCAGCTTCTGAATTTTCTCTATTAGGTTAGATGCGGTAGACGTGGCTCATCCCTTCTCCTCACAAAGAATATAGGGAAATCTTAAGTAAAAATATTAATCAATCTTAAATTTTTTACCATCAATAACATATCAATTAGCATCAATCATTAGTGGTGGTTAAATGGCGAGAATCTACAACTCCGTTCTGGAAACTATTGGCAACACTCCATTAATCCGCCTTAATAGAGTAACTGAGGGTCTAAAATGCACTGTTCTGGCTAAGCTAGAATCTCGAAATCCAGGTGGAAGCGTTAAGGATAGAATATGCCTAAGCATGATAGCTGAAGCCGAGCGGCTTGGTCTAATCAATAAAAATACCGTAATTATAGAGCCGACAAGCGGAAATACAGGCATAGGCTTAGCCATGGTTGCGGCGGTTAAAGGATACAGGTTAATCATAGTTATGCCTGAGACTATGAGTATTGAACGACGTAAGATTTTAAGAGCCTACGGCGCCGAAATAGTTTTGACGCCGGGTAAAGAGGGCATGAAGGGAGCAGTTAAGAAGGCTGAGGAAATTGCCTCAAAAATTCCAAATTCATTTATTCCAAATCAATTTAAGAATCCAGCAAACCCTAAAATACATCGGGAGACGACGGGTCCTGAAATCTGGAGAGACACCGATGGAAAAGTCGATATATTCGTCGCTGGTGTTGGAACTGGTGGAACAATAACTGGCGTAGCCGAATACATCAAGCCGCTTAAACCGGAATTTAAAGTTGTCGCCGTTGAACCATATAACTCTCCAGTCTTAAGCGGCGGTAAACCTGGGCCACATAAGATTCAGGGGTTAGGTGCCGGCTTCAAGCCTGATGTTTTAAGGCTTGACCTAATAGATGAAATCATTAAAGTTAGAGATGAGGACGCCATTAACACGGCTCGTTTACTTGCTAGAAAAGAGGGTTTGCTTGTCGGCATATCTTCAGGGGCAGCAGTCTTCGCTGCTCTGGAAATTGCGCGGAGACCGGAGAATGAAGGCAAGCTCATAGTTACAGTTCTCTCTGATACCGGGGAGCGCTATCTAAGCACAGAACTCTTCGAAGATTAAAGGGGCGACCGATAAATTTTTCCGCAAC
>CAZOWB010000106.1:0-5413 GCA_964583315.1 uncultured Candidatus Bathyarchaeia archaeon
TAGACGGCATATTCCTTACGCCGTTCAACTACACCTACCTAGGACCCTACACGACTGATACATTTGCATCCGGAGAGTATGGAGAGCACATAATAACTGTTAAAGTTTATGATGCTGAAACTGGTACTTTATGGCACACCTACGAGCACAAATTTGTAGTTGTGCCGAGAACAGACATTACCACCTATTCGGGAGATGCAATTATTAAGGGTGGAGCCCTAGACTGCAAGGTTGACATTTCAGACATATTCAGGACAGCTCTAGCCTACGGAAGCAAGCCCGGAAGCCTCAACTGGGACTTTCCATGCGATGTAAACGACGACTTCAAAGTTGACATTAGGGACATTTTCGCCATAGCCCTTGACTTCGGCTGGAGAGCGCCAACAGGCTAGTAAAATTCTCCAGTAATTCCCTCTTTTTTATTTTAGCAAAAGTTTTTGAAGTTAATTTAATTTATGATTTAATTTTCCATTCATTTTTTCAGACAAAGACAACTTCTAAATAGAAGATAATTCCAGAATATTTAAATCTGTCTAAAATTCAATATTGTAGTGAAGCTGAGAAAGGAGAAGGGAGAAATGAGAAAAGAGTTAATGAGAATTGTAGTATCTCTTCTGGCGGCTTTGATGGTTATCGGAATGGTTCCAATAGTGTCGAGGACTTATGCTACTCCTGCTCCTAGCATGTGGATTGAGCCTTCAAGCATCGAATTGAATACCGCCGAGTACTCGGTTGGCTATCGGTTCTGGGTTACTGTCTCGCTGAATGCTACGGACTTCGAGGTTGGAGCATGGCAATTCTACATGATATACGAAAAAGCCTACTTGAATGTAATAGACTTTACGCTGACTGGCACAGGAGGCGCAATAAGCCAGTTCTTCGAAAATGTAGGGGCGGCAACATGGGGAATGACTGTTGCCCAGGGAAGCTACGACGAAACGCACGACTACATACAGATAGGAGAATCATGGAAGAGCGGGCCGTGGGGAACTGGAGTCGGAAGCCTGGCAACTGTTCAATTCGAAGTAGTAAGTGTTCCGCCGAAGGGCGGGGAAATAAGGAGCCTAATCGACATTAGTACGGGTTTTGCGAATGGAGATACTGTTGCTTTAGATCCTAGTATGAGTAACATCCTTGCTGCTGCATATGACTGTACATACATCTTCACTTGGGTTGCTCCTCCGGCGCCACGTGTAGGTGTGTCTCCCACCAGCCAAGAATTTGGAATGTTCGATAATGTAATTGGATGGCCAGTTGATGTAGACGTTTACATCTTAGGACTTGATGCCGCCTGGTATCTGGTAAGTGCCTCATTCACTCTAAGCTACGATCCAACATTGGTAGGTGTCACTGCTGACGATATCATTTTGAACACTGCGGACTGGAATGTTGCTGCAGAAGCTACCGTTACTGATGGAAATATAACCTTCTATGTAGAGACTGATAAGTTATTGTCGGGAGATGTCAAGGTTGCCGACATAACCTTTACAATACTCTATCAAGGCGATTATCCAGAAGTAAATGTTTGTCCGCTGGAATTCTATGATGTGCATCTCTTCGATCACACCATGGAAATTCCAACCGAAGCGCCCTTAGAGGGTGAAATCAGGATAATTGGATACATTGCATTGCCGATGCCTCACTTAGAGGTTGAACCTACCGAAGTAGTCTTTGGTCCTGAGCCTTCATTGGGAAAGGAGTTCTCAATAAATGTAGTGATGAAACAACTGTATGAGGCGTGGAATCTAGTCGGCTATAACTTCAGGCTAAGCTACAACGATACTCTACTTGAAGTTGTGGATGTTCAGGAAGGTCCGTTCCTAGCGGAAGCAACCTCTTGGGGCTATGTGCTATTCGAGGATATAACTCTTCCAGCGGCTGCTCCACCACTATACATGAGCAATATCACTTTAATACTCAGAGTTAATGCTACGTTGCCTCAAGAATACGACTTTGAGGTAGTCGCTCCAGATGGAATAAGAGTATTAATAAATTACACCGCAAGAACAACATTCTCGGTTGCTGGGCCGACCGTTGAAGATTTTATAATTGAATTTAGAAACTACAATGACTATCCAATTACTGGAGACTACAAGATAATCTGCACGCCAACAACCTATGGAGTAACCCTATACAATATAACGGATCCAGCTAATCCAATTGAACTTGAATGGATAAGGAACGTGGCCAAGCCTCCATACACATGGTTCTTCTCAAATGTACAGCCAGACGGAATTTATGGTCCACACGTGGTCGTAGGTGGAATGCTAGCTACCGACACTGGTGAATGGTACATATTCCCAGAAGGCGAGGGAGTACTGGCAACAATAACCTTCAGGATAATAAAGCAAGCACCGACGCCGGGTACAAGTCTAACATGCCCACTCAACCTATTCGACATAGTCCTAATAGACAAAGAGGGTAAAGACATACCCTACGAACCCCCAGTAAACGGCACATACACCGTGCTAAGCTATGAATTGCCAGGAAGACAAATCGACCTATACACGCAGTATCCGGCTCCATACGGCGGACAAGGACCCAACAACCCAAGCGACATGTTCATTCCACAACAAAATGTAACGCTCTATGCAAAAGTAACTTACAACTGGTGGGGAATGGAAAACAAGTTAGTAGGCTTCGAAGTACTAAATAATCATGGCGAGACATGGGGCAAGTTTACCGGAATTACAAACTCAGAAGGAATCGCCGAATGTCACTTCACAATGCCATCCTATAACCCAGACCTATTCGGAGTCTGGACAGCAATAGCAACAGCCGACATAGCAGGGGAAACAGTAACTGACACACTGCAATTCCACTTCGACACCTTAGTGGAAATAGCTGACAAAACCGTTGACAAAATCAACTGCGCCCACGGAGACACGGTTGAAGTGACCGTCACATTGACTTCACATGCCATGCAACCACGCGTGCCAGTCGAAGAGTCATGGCATGTTCTAGCCAACCTGACCGACGATAACCGATACAACAATGTAAATGCAACCATCACCAAAGTAAGCGAACCCTCCTACGAGTGGTTTACCATTGAAATTGAATCTGAGAACATACCCCATCCAGGAAAATATGGCGTAGGATTAGCATTCTCCACAAGCGTTAGCACGATAGAATTCCAAGTGTTTTATGCAGAGTGGGAAGCACCAGAAGAGTGGTGGGAAGACCCAGAATACCCGTGGTACTATCAAGAATATCCATGGGACGAAAACCCCGCTGTCCTATTGAACGAATCCGAAACCGGCATACTTGCTGAGCGTGTAAGTGAAAAAGTCTTCAGCGTACGCATCCCGATTGATATGCTTGGCGGTCGTGGAGCCACATACTACTTCGCAATACAGTTCAGAACAAATCTACTTGGTGCATATCCCGAAGGACTGGATGTCTGGGGTCAGACAACCGCTGAAAAATTTGCTGAAGAAATGTGCAGGTACAATGTGCTAGTTGCAATAACATTAACAGACGAATTAGGCTTCGTAGTAGCATCTGCTGAGGCCTATCTTCTTGTTGAGGGCGCAGAGTTTTGCACGCCAAGCGAATACGAAATCAAACTAACATTTACAATTCCACACGAGGCAGTCGCAGGTATAGCAACTATACACATAAACTGCTTCGACAAAGAACCAATTGAAGGCGGAGTCTCGCTCTGCCCAGAAGCAACGTACGAAATCTTCATCCAACCAATTTAAATCTAAAATCAAATTCCCCTTTTTTATTTTAATTTATTATTGAATAGAGAAAAATTCCACAAAGTTAAAGTTAATGTTCATACACTAACAATTAAGGGTATTCCATGAAAAATTTAGATTATAAAAAGAAAATCCCAACAGTTATAGCTCTAATCATTCTAACAACATCAATACTGCTCATCCCCTCAACAGAAAAATTATTCCCCCAACAATCCCTATCCCTAACAATAAAAACAGACCAAGAATCATACCACCTAAGAAACATAATACGAATTCTAGGAAACCTAACATTAGACGAAACACCAATAGACAATGCCCTAATAGCCATACAAGTAGAAGACCCGAGATCAAATCCAATTTACATAAGAACAATCCCCATAGGAAACCCAACAGAAGAATGGCCCATAACAATCACCCGATTCAGACTAAAGGATCTTGAGGGAAACCCATTAACTAAGGCAACAATAAATTCCAATGTAATGGCACTCATTACCGTAAGAAACAACATGCTAAACGACATAGACATAATTGCAACCATCACTATATGCGACGAAACCCTAATACCCATCTACACAGGCTGGGGAGGGCTCTTGCTTTCCGGAAGCCGAACAGCAACGTTCTCTTGGCAACTTCGAATCCCAAGCTGGGCAAAACCAGGAAAAGCCCTAGTCTTCATAAACGTATACAATAAGCTACCAGAAGAAGGAGGAACCCCCTACCGCCCAGAAACAACAGCCTACTTCGACATAGTTAGAAATCCAGAAGCAGCCCCATCCTACTGGATTCAAAAACCAACCTACAACTCCACAGCAGGAAAATTCGAAACCTACCTGACAGCACCCCCAGACCGATACACAAGACCAGGAACATACACCATATACGCCACGGCGAGAACAAGCCCGGCAGTCAGAACATCAAACTCATCGACATTCCAGCTAGAAACCTACCCATGCCCACCCCAAGCAGCCTTCACATACACACCACTCCAAATCTACCAAAACATGACCGTAACCTTCGACGCCTCATCATCATCAGCCGAAGGCTTCAACGACACAATAATACGCTACGAATGGACAATAAACGACCCATACAACCCAGAACACATAATAAAAGAAGGAACATTCACAAACCCACCAAGCCCAATAATAACCCACACATTCGAATATCCAGGAACATTCACAGTCGAACTAAACGTAACAGACAACGAAGGCCTATGGTCAACAACATCAAAACCAATCACAGTTCTACCAGAATACGGCCCAACAGCAAACTTCACATGGACTCCAGAAACACCAATAATAAACCAAACAGTAACCTTCGACGCATCAGCCTCAACCCCAGGATGGAGCGCAAAAACCCAAGAATTCAGCCCAATAATAAACTACGCATGGGACTTCGGCGACGGAACATTCAATGAAACAACAAGCCCAACAATAACCCACGAATACACCACACCAGGAAACTATACAGTAACCCTAACCATAACAGATGCAGTAGGAAGAACAGACACAATATCCCATACAATTGAAATATTAAATGTAACAGCAAAAGAATGCGACGTAGTTCAAGACGGTTTCATTGACGTTATGGATCTACTCGCAGCGGCAATGGCCTACGGAAGCTATCCGGGACACCCCAACTGGAACGAGCGAGCCGACATAGATGGCAACGACTTTATCGATGTTATGGATCTACTCGCAATAGCCTCC
>CAZOWB010000107.1:0-5264 GCA_964583315.1 uncultured Candidatus Bathyarchaeia archaeon
GGCAACTTTAGAAGAAATACGTGAAAAATAACGCTTGGAGGATGAATCATAGCGTGAACGAATTCCCTGAAGACATAAGGTTTTTGGCTCTACTACATAATATTGGAGCCGTAAGCCCTGAAAGATCCTTATCTATAGAGGAAATAGTCCGATGGGCAGGTATAGATCACTGGAAAGTAAAAGAAAAACTTTTGAAATTAAAATCTGAAAGATATGTTGACACCCACGTAAGCGATGATATAGAGAAATATTATTTGACTATAGACGGAATAAGAAAGGTTCTAAGCATATACAGTTAAACTCTGAGGCAGAAATCAACCAAAAGAAGAGATAGCGCTACAGAAAATTATTGGATGAAGAGCGAAGAACCTCTCGGCAAATCGTTTCAAATGGAAAATAGCATTAGAATGCTTTTCTAAACTGAGAGGGTCCTTATTTAGGAATAGAACCCATTAAAAGAATATCGAAGCATCCAGATTATTCCGGTTTTAATCTCAATTACCTATCTTCTATTAGGTAATTATTTTTGTTAGGTAATTATTATTTTAGGTTAGGCGTAAGATATTTAGGAATTAGGAATCATAATAGAAGAATTGTTATGTTAACGATGCTTGAAGGTGAAATGACTTGCCGGATGATCTAGAGATGCTTCTTCTCCCCTTCACTGTTCCGTCGGAGGGGCAGGAGAATCTGAATGAGAAGATGGAGCTTGCTACAATATTTTGCTTAGCGGAGCTTGGAAGAGATAAAGGAGGAGGCTTCATTTCGAAGAAACCTTCTGAGGAAATATCCTTCATAACCAAAGTTTGTTATCCCTTTTGGCTTGTTCCATGGAGAAGAAAAGTTCTTCTTTTTGATGGTTTGGGAATTGCAAGCCATACTATATCTTTTGATGTATTACCTGATTTAGGCGTATTTATCCGCGAAATTAAAGGAAGCGCAGATAATCTTGAGGCATACTCCGCCTTTCTCTCTCATAATTTGGATTATTTTAAGGTTATCGGGAAAGGGCAAAAGGTTATAAAAGGTTTGATAGTGGACTCAAGGTTTAGTGAAGATTTATTTTCACTTGTTTCCGAGGCAGAACCTATTAATAGTTCTATTGAAAATGAGGTTCTTTTATCTCCGCTCATGGATAGATCAGCTATTGAAGCCTCCATTAAAGAGCTCTCCAACTTTAAGAGAGCCCTAAGGGAGGATATTAGGGGCTTACAGAGGATCATAAAGATGCTTGTTGAAAAAACCCGTAAACACATCGACGCCATCAATAAGGAGATTGAAGAAACTCACAAAAAATACAAAAATGAAGCTGCCAGTTTAAAGTCTAAGTGCATGGAAAAAATAGAGAAAGAGAGCAGAGAATATAGTCAGAAAATCGCCGAGGTTTCTAAGAGGGCGAATCGTTTAATTCAGGATCTCAGCCAAGAGAAACTGAGCCTAGAGATGGATAAAAAGCACCTAACCTCTTATATTGAGCGGTATAGGAATGAAATGGAAGCGGCTAGATCCCGCGGTGATAAGGCGGAGGAGGAACGCTGGAGAAAAGAACTTGAAAAATATAAGCAGGGCCTCCTAAAGGTAGATAAGAAGATTGAGGAGGTAAACAGAAGCATTGAAGACGCCAAGTCCACTCGGGATCAGGAGATTTCAAAGCTTAAGTCCGAATATGCCTCTAAAATAGAAAATATTATGGTTGGCTTAAAGAAGATTGAGGCAGCTCGAGATTTCGAAATTCAAACTTACCAGCAAACAGCAAAGTCTTTAGAGGAATCAACTTTAGCAATAATTAATCAGATAAATGAGCTAGTAGAGCTGAGAAAACTAACATTAGATGAACTTGAAAAAATCACGTATCCCATAGGAAGAAGGAAGCATACAATCGTATATTTGCCGTTCTTCCTCGTCTGTTACAAGCGGGGCTTAGAGAAGAGATACGTTGTGTTTCCGCCTTCAGTAGTGAAGGCCCCAAGCGGCATTCTAAAGATTAAGGGTGCATTCAAATCCTTTAGGGTGAGAATGCTTCTACAGGAGTATTCTGCGCCCATAACGAAGCTTTTAAATCGCTTTGTAGGTCTGATTGAACAAAACTTGATTTTCGGGGATATGGTGAGGGAAGAATGCGCCAAAATGAATATACTGAAAAATCTCCGTAAGAAAATAATTGAGGGGCTGGAGGAATTATCTAGGGAAAAGTGGCTTTCAGAAAAGGAGTTTACGCTTCTATGCAGACAGGGAAATATTGAATAATTTTTAAAGTTAGATCCTCCTTTAAATGTAGCCATTTAAGGCGGTAAGTGCGAAACTCTTATTTAGAGATTCTGAAAGAGATTTGTCACAAATATCCACTCTAGTAGGGTCTTCTCTGTCTCTCTTGGAGTTTTCCATCAGAATATGGTGGGGATAAATGCAGCTCAATCTTAATCCCGTCATGCTTGCAATAATAGGTATTTTTATAGGCTTCATCATATTTCTACTATTCCTTTTCTACACGCGTAGACACCTAACGAAGCGTTATCTTTACTATTCTAAATTGGAGCCTGTTTTAGCTAATCTAGGCTTCCTTTTTCAGATCTCAGGCTTCTTTTATTTGCCCTCAATCATCTATGCGTATTATCTTAATGAGTTAAGTGCGGCTGTGGGGCTCTCTATAAGCGCATTGGTTTTCCTATTTCTGGGCTTTCTATTAACTTTCATGTTTGAAACGAAAACGTTGAATATAAAGCAGTCATGTATGCTTTTAGTTTTATACTTTATGTGTGTTCCATTAATAAGTTGCATACCATATTTGTATCTGGGAATTTTTGATGGAAATATTTTAGATCAGCTCCTTGATAGCTGGTTTGAAACTTCCTCAGCGTTTTCAACAACCGGTCTTACACTCCTAAATGGAGTGTCTGTGCCTAAATCCCTGATTTTAGCTAGGGGCATAAGCGAATGGACCGGCGGCATCGGCATAATTTTTATCCTACTCTCTTTTCTCTATCCCAGCGAGGCTCTCTCCCACTATGGGAAAGTGCTGGGCATAGAGAGAATTGCGGGAGACTATAAGGTTTCTTTCTTAGTAGTTTTACTCATTTATCTCTTTTATACGCTTATTTTCTCAGTGATTCTGATAATGTTGGGCTTAGATTTTTTTACGGCGTTCCATACGGTGCTTACGGTTTTCTCTACAACGGGGCTTACGGTTATTAATGTGTTAGAGCTTTCACTCCCAGCCATCATAGTCATTACAGTTATGATGGTATTCTCAGCCTTTAGCTTTTCATTTCATCTAGAACTTTTTTCCTTCTTATTTAGAAAGAAAGCGAAATTGGTTTTAAGTAAAGAGATCAAACTATACCTGATTTCACTAATGATTTTCACCCTAGCATTCTGGCTTGCAACGGGATTTAATCCTCTCCGCGCATTCTTCCACATCGTTGATTTCTCAGCTTCAGTCGGTTTAAATCTGGTTCCATTCGATGAGATGGGGGAACTTGGTAAAATCGTTCTGGTTATTGCGATGCTTGTTGGTCCATGCTCATTTTCAGTGGGCGGGGGCATAAGGATTTTTAGAATCTATATTCTCGGGAAGATTTTGCTGTCGCTTCCACGAATCTTCCTGAGAGGCGAGGTTCCGGAGATTAGGATTGAGGGAAAACTCCTCGAAAAACCAGATGTTTTAATACATTTGCTGACGGCTTTTCTCTTCATATTAATTTCATTCTTTGCAGCTTTAATTTTATGTTGCTATGGCTATAGCTTTGTTGACGCTCTGGTTGAAAGCGTGTCAGCAGTAACAACTACGGGGGATTCGCCTAAAATATTGACTCCAAGCTTACCTTTCGTCCCAAAGTTTCTGCTAATCGCACTCATGCTTGTGGGAAGAATCGAAATCTTACCTGCGATTGTTGCCTTTTCAAAAATAAGAGCCCCTGAATAAATCTGGTAGATGATGTTAATTACTTTAAGTTGCTAATGGAAAACAATATCGATAGTATTTCGTGTTCACCATTCCGCCACTGAACCATCCTCATAATAGAGTCGAGGAGTCTCCCATCCTCCATCATAAATTTTCCTCTTTATAAACTCGTCGTTTAATTCTATTCCTAATCCAGGCTTTTTAGGTAACTCCACATATCCATCCTTTAGTTTAAATGGTTCCTCAAGATATCCTTCACCGAGCGTCACTTGCTCTTGGATTAGAAAGTTTGGTGTGCAAGCATCTAGCTGAATGCATGAGGCTAGGGCTATTGGCCCTAGGGGGCAGTGGGGGGCTAATGCAACATAGTAGGTTTCAGCCATGGCGGCTATCTTCTTGCATTCCATTATGCCTCCTGCATGGGATAAATCCGGCTGGATTATGGAGGCAGCTTGCTTCTCAAGGATTTCTCTGAAGCCCCATTTTGTGAATAAGCGCTCTCCAGTGGCTATTGGAATCGATGTTGAATGAGCCACCATCGCCATGGCATCAACGTTTTCAGGTAGGCATGGCTCCTCGAGGAACATCGGATAATAGGGTTCGAGAGCCTTCGCTATGCGGACAGCCATAGCTGGGCTCAGCCTGCCATGACAGTCTACGGCTATGTCAACGTCGTCTCCAACTGCCTCCCTGATAGCCTTGAATCTTTCAGTGATCTTTTTCACGAGGGAGAAGGAATCAACTGATTTAACCGTTTCAAACAGTGTTGTCTTTAGAGCAGTGAAGCCCTGTTCAACCTTTGCTAAAGCGTCCTTAGCGTACTCTTCAGGTGTTCGCCCACTGATGTGGGCGTAAACTCTTATTTTGTTGCGGCAAGCCCCACCTAGAAGCTGATAGACGGGTACCCTTAATTTTTTGCCTAGAATATCCCACATTGCCTGCTCGACTCCGCTTATGGCGCTTGTGAGGACGGGGCCGCCGCGATAAAATGTGCCTTTATACATTGCTTGCCAATGGTGTTCAATTTTCAGTGGATCTTTACCGATGAGGTATTTTTCCAGCTCTTTTATCGCCATTTCAACGGTTTTTGTTCTGCCTTCAAGTGTTGGTTCACCGTAACCAATAATGCCCTCATCGGTGTGCATCTTAAGGAAGAGCCATCTAGGTTTTACATGCATCATTTCAATTTTTGTGATTTTCAATCTGAAAACCTCCAGAATCACATTAAACGCATTCTCTCACTTATAATAATGCTCTTAATCTTCCCGGGATATACGTCTTAATTACTAAAAAGTTAATGAAGGAGTTGAGGACTATTATGAGCTAATCTCTAATCTGTTAATTGCTATTCACTAGTTTGCTG
>CAZOWB010000108.1:0-5249 GCA_964583315.1 uncultured Candidatus Bathyarchaeia archaeon
GCGCAAGTTCAATAAATTTATATGGACTCAAGGGATGGATTAAGCGGGAGCTCAACCATAGTGTTCGATGAGACAAACGTAGGTGAAGTCTGGAAGTGCGTGGTTATACCCAACGACAGATACCAGAATGGAATGCCAAGGGAATCCAATGAAGTTCCCGTATAAACTTAAGGTGGTTGCGTCCTTCTATGAATAAAACCAAGTTAGCATTAATCCTAGCAGTAACAATCTTAACCATATGTCTTCTTCCCCCAATAACTTTGCTTGTTGCTGGAGAAGCAGATAACAATATATTCATACGGGCTGATGGATCAATAGATCCATCCACCGCGCCAATTATACGGGATGGAAACACCTACATTTTAACCGAAGACATCTATAATAAATCCATAATCGTAGAAAAGGATGGAGTAACCATTGATGGGAATGGACACGTAATTCAAGGCGTAAACATTCCTCTCTCAAAAGGAGTAGACCTCACCGCTAGGAAGCATGTGACAGTTAAAAGATTAAAAATCGTAAACTTTTATTTCGGGATTTCACTCAACAACTCCCAATACAACATAGTATTAGAGAACACAATATCCTCATGCACATACATAATATCCGCCGCAGGAAGCGAAAACAACAAGATATACCATAACAATTTCTTAAGCCCACCTAACAGAGTGTCCGGTGGAGCAAATTTATGGGATAATGGTTATCCAGATGGAGGCAACTTTTGGAGCGGTTCATACATTGAAGACTACTATTCAGGTCCCCTCCAGAACACCGAAGGACAAGATGGAATAGGCGACTACATATATGAGATAGATGAAGATAACTTTGATAGCTATCCCTTAATGGGATCCTTCTATGCTTTTGAGCTTAAAAAGCAAGAAACAACATACCTAATTTACATAATAAGTGATTCCAGAATTTCATCAGTCACCTACGGTTTAGATGGGCGGGAAATAAGCTTTTACGCTGATGATGGCGCCGGATCCAATGGCTTCTGCTTGGTATGCATCTCTCATGCGCTACTTAATGAATCCTACAAAGTCTTGGTGGACGGGCAGGATCCTCCCTATGTAAACTATAACCTTTATGATAATGGAACACACCGCTGGATATACTTCTCTTACGAGAATCCGAAAGAAGTGGAGATAATTCCGGAATTTCCATTAATGATTATCTTGCCCTTCCTATTAACTATAACAATAATAGTCATGATTTACAGGAGGAAATTTCCTAAGGGAACGCTTGTAGTTAATGGAGGAAAAGAAAAGTGATTTTGACCCTAGACTTATGGAGCATAAGCCTTCTACTAGCGGTTCTCTCAATAGCGCTCCTTTTCACCTCAGAAATGCTTTCCTCACGTTACAGCACAGTTAATATTCCCATAAATAGGAGAAAACTGAGGAAGATAGCAATCATAACCGCCATCCTCTTTCTAATAACGGTCACCTTAAAGGCTGTAAGTATAATTACTCGATAATCTGATTATTCCTACTTGGAAATGCAAGGACAATTGATCTAATTCAAACTCTGAGTGGAGGTAAAATAGAATTTCATCTAGGCAAAATGCGAAAAAGACTAAGTGTTCAACTAAATATCTAATGAAGATGAAAAAGTCTCATTGGTATTGGTTAACCCTGTCTCTCACGTTGCTGTCGACTCTCTCCATATTCTGCATTCCAGATGATTCCTCCCCGCTAATATATGTAAGATATCTTTTCGGCGCACTCCTCATCCTCTGGCTGCCCGGCTACAGCCTCACAAGAGCTCTGTTTCCAAAGAAAAATCTGCTTAAGAAATCCTCTGAAGCACTCGTTTTTCTAGAACGTTTCATTCTAAGCATAATCCTAAGCATAATTTTAGTTTCTTTAGTCACTTTACTCCTGAATTATACATTCTGGGGTATAAGGTTGACTTCAGTTACTCTAAGCCTATCCGCGCTAACAGTTATACTAGCCACATTCGCCCTTGCGGAAGAATGCAAATCCAAGAGCTAATTAGTGAAAAAGCATGGTGAAAAATGTCATGACTAATGAATTAACCAAAATCATAGAAGGGTCAGCTCGTGGCGGCTTTTTCCTTTTTCTCGGGGCGCTCTTTTCAACAGCCATTCTAGCAGTTAACTCAATGATTATTGGCAGGCTTCTTGGACCCGACCTTTACGGGCAGTATACTCTCTCGCTAATCCTCTCCCAACTACTATTTTTGTTTTCAAGCTTTGGTATAAATCAGGGCTTAATCAAATTCGTCACGGACCTACATCTGAAGGGTGAAAAGGAAAATCTAATAAAAATAGCTCAAAGCGGCATAATATTCAGAGTTATCATCGGAATAATGTTTTCCTTAATAGCCTTTTATTCAGCAACTTCATTCGCCTCAATCATTGGCAGACCGGACATAGCCCCATACATCCAACTATCTTCACCAATCCTAATTTTCCAGGTCATATGCTCAATTGTAATCGCCACATTTATCGGATTAGGCAGAGCGGAGCACAGCGCTTTAGTAAATGCCCTGTTCGCCATCTTGAAGTTTGCTACATCCATCTATCTGATTTTAGTTGGCTTCAAGATTGCCGGAGCCATTCTGGGAAGCCTCATCGCATACATAGTTGTAAGCATGATTGCCGTATCCATTCTCCTCTTCAAATTGAAAAATCTCTCTCCAATAAATAATGGTGGCAAATTTGACTTCGCGAGAAACATGAGAACCCTGATAGGTTTCGGCATTCCACTGTATGCCTCAATATTACTAACTGGCTTTATACCCTTATATCAAAATTTCATACTTGCAGTTTTCGCCACCAATATAGATCTCGGAAACTTTAAAGCAGCAATGAACTTTGTAACCGCAATAAACATGATTTTTGCAAACACAGCAATAATCCTCCTCCAAACCTTCTCAAAACTCAACTCTCTAAATATGGAAAACAAAATTGGCTCCCTCTTTAAAATCATAAGCAAATACACTGGTTTACTGACCCTCCCAATTATAGTGTCAATCCTCCTATTCTCGGAGGAAATCATTAAGGTTGTGTATGGACTACATTACCAATCAGCTTCCCTATACCTTTCATCGTTATGCTCCATCTATCTTCTTGTTCCATTAGGATACATAACGCTCTTCAACCTCTTCAACGGTCTTGGAGAAACAAGGATGACGCTTAAAACAACTCTAATCAACTTCACACTGTTCCTGATTTTAGGGCCGATCCTAGCGAAATTCTATAGCGTAATCGGAATGATAGCGGCTTTTCTAATTTCAAATTCCGCCTCAACCATCTTCGCAATCAACCTTGCAAGAAAAAATTTTAAAATTCAATTTAAAGTAAGAGATCTTCTAAGAATATATATTGTTGCGGCTTTTTCTAGTATCCCACTAATACTTTTCCATTCCATATTCACATCTAGCATTTTTAATATCGTCACCGGAATCCTCCTATACCTCTTCATATACATAACCCTAATTCCCTTAACAAAGATTCTAGATGAGCTTGAACTCAAAGTTATTATGGACGCATTGCAAGAAGCCAGGTCATTGACACTTCTAATTAAACCAATAATAGCATACCAAAGAAAAGTGTTAAATGTAAAATCAGCTACCTCTCATCTGATCAGAGAAAAGATTCCTGAATATCATTAGCCATTTACTCAGAGTCACTGAATAATCAAATATGTGCAACGTTAAGTAATCAGATTAACCTGAATCTCTCTTAGATAGGGTTAACTCTTTCATCCCCTATTTTCAGTAATTTAGTCGGCTGTGCAGCCAAATTAAAGATTGGCGGCTGACTAAATCCTAGAGCTATCTCTATTCTTTCAATATATACATTAATTTTACAAGTTTGAATAGATCTTTTGCCCTGCCAATGGAACTTTGTTCCATAAATATTTATAAATAAGTGTGCAAGATTCTTCTATACAAACTGGAGCTTCGATCGGGAAAATAAATATGGAATTACGCGAAAAATGTTTCATTTTTTGATTGAAGTCTTCCAGCTTAGAAAATATCGGAGAGAATAAGTACGTATAAAGTAAACGGCAAGAAGGATTTCCCTTCGGAAGAAGGCTTCCATAAAGCGGGTATAGATGATATTGGTGCGTGGAGAGAATTTGTTAAAGATTTAAAGGGTGAATGGAATAGTTTATGGCGAGATCGCAGAGAAGATAAAATAAGGGCTGAAAGCATAGCGAATAACGACTTCCCCCGATTATTTGTGGAAAAAGGAACAGTAATAATGGCGACCAAAGATTATAAACCGCTTGTTTTCCATGAAATCCTAGAGAAATACATTCCAAAAAACATCAGACATCGAATTAATCCTCCCCCCGCGGTGGGCGGAATCAGAAAATTTATCAGGGATAAAATAAAGAAGCAAAAAATCCCAATGAGTAAGCAGCTAAAGAAAGTGAAGAAAAACGGAAGCCAACAACGAAAACATGGGGGAAGAGGCTGGCTCCATTACGATTTTAACTTTTAGGTAGGTGAATGGCTAATATGAAAAAGTACGAGTTCTTAAGAAGAAACCGCTTTGAGGTCATGTATGAAATTCTTTTCTTCTGCCGCACAGAAAGACAGAAGACGAAAATAATGTATAAATGTAATCTGAGTTTTCACCTGCTAGAAAAGTATATCAATTTCCTACTTTCTAGGAATCTTTTGAGAAATTCGGGAGAAAAACGCTATCACACTACACCTCAGGGAATGAAGTTTCTTGAAGAATACGAGCGAATAAGAGAGATATTGAGCGAAAACAGAAATGAAAAGTCATTAAAAAGAAATATCAGATATAAAAATAGTCTGCTGAGATCCTAAAAGGAGAATATACTTCAGAAACGTCACGCATCCTTGGATTTAACACTTGGGTTTGGCATCCTTTTTTATTCATCTAAGTTTAATGCAAATATAACTCCTCTTCACTATTCAAAGGCTAATTTCCTTCAGAAAATCCGATCTCCTTAATTAATACCTTAGAACTTAAATTAATTATTAAAACTTTTAAAAAGTTTGTTTTTAAGTTTTAAGCGTATAGATGACACGCTACAAGTTTTCTATGCACTTTAATAAGTTTAGGCTTCTCTTTAAGGCATTTATCCATTCTTTCGGGGCACCTACTGTAGAACTTGCATCCTTTCATTTGTATTGCCTGTTTGCTCAACTCTGTGCGTGGTAATTCTATTTTTTCTCTCCATCTTTCATCCGGATTGGGCTTAGGTACAGAATCTACAAGTAATTTGACGTATGGATGTAAA
>CAZOWB010000109.1:0-5239 GCA_964583315.1 uncultured Candidatus Bathyarchaeia archaeon
AAAATAAGACTTGCTATAGGGATCACTACGCTACTTCTGGGCTTAATGACAATCCTAAAAGTTTTTCTCTAACCGGGCTGCATGCACCGCTTTTTGACTAAACGAACCTGCCCATAATGGTCTGGCGGCTCTGTTCCATCGTCTATTATGCCGTCGCAGGACGGGTCGACATACTTGGCGAACCAAGCCTCCATTCTGGATCTCAGCTCCTCAATGCGTTTCTTCTGAAATGGATCATCGATCAGGTTTCGTCTCTCATCCGGATCGTTCACCAGATCATAAAGCTCATGCGGTCCATTTGGATATCGATGCACATATTTCCATTCACGTGTTCTTATCATACGGACAGGGCCATACTCATCGAAGATCACGATATCTTCTCGACCTTTCGTCGACTGATCTAATAGAAGTGATAGAAAACTCCTCCCTAGAAGATTACCAGTTTTCGGTACCGGCAGATCTAAATACTCAAGTAACGTAGGCATAAAATCATATGCACTAACCATCTCCCTTTGAACTACTCCTTGAGGTATTCTTCCTGGATGACTGAAAATACATGGGACTTTGATGGAGTTTTCATACATGTTACGCGGCCATGTAGCGTTTCCCTTCCCCCATATACCGTGATGGCCACAGCTGAAACCGTTATCGCTCATAAAGATTATTAGGGTTTTGTCTCGCAGACCTAACTCTTCAAGACGGTCTAATATTCTGCCCACATCCATGTCCATAGCGGTTACAGCAGCGAAGTATCCTTTGAGGCATTCACGATTACCAAAACATTGGAGATTCAATTTAGCCCAAGGATGCGGAGGTTCCTGCGGGCATGTTTCAAATGGACAGCTATCATAGGAGTCCACGATCTCTTTAGGGTGATTGTTTATCCATGGACTGTGCGGAGCCGTATAATGGACACTTAAATAGAATGGTTCATTTGCATGTGCATCAATAAATTTTAGAGCCTCATCCGTAATTAAGTTTGTAATATAATGTCCAGTTTCATTTACAAGCTTGCCCTCTCGAACCATTGGGGCATCATAGTAGGGTCCTCCACCTTTCTGATGTACATACCAGTGGGTGAAACTGAACTGCGGATGCTGGCTGTCCCCGAGATGCCATTTTCCACATATCCCGCAGATATATCCATGTCTAGCCATTATGTCAGTATAAGAGACTTCGCCTTCCATGTATCTAATTGCTTCTGGACCGACATTTCCTCCACGTATCCAGTCATGAACTCCATGTTGAGATGGGATTCTACCAGTAAAGAGGGTTGCTCTACTTGGTGAACAAACGGGAGTGGCTACGAAGAAATTTTCAAATCTCACGCCAGTTTCAGCTAGTCGATCAATGTTGGGTGTCCTAATTTCATGGTTTCCGTAACATCCAGCGGCCCAGACACCTTGGTCGTCTGTTAAAATGAAGATAACGTTAGTGTAAGAGGACCTATCCAGTATCATTTTTTCAGGCAAGTAACATCCCTTCGATAATATGTTACTTAGGAGGATCTTTTTAGCAAAAATAGCATTAACAAACATTTAAATAAATTTAATTATTGGAGATGTTGAAGCCCGTTTAATATGTATTGGATTGCTATCGCCGCTATTAAGAGAGCCATAACTCTTGCTATGACAACTGAACCATTTTTCCCTAATATTTTATATATTGGGTCGATGTATCGTAGGATTAACCATACAATTGCGAATACTATAACCACAGAAATTATAGTTATTAATATACCGAATTCCTGAAGATTAAGAATTGCAGTTGTTATCGCGCCTGGACCCGCGAGTAATGGGACAGCTATGGGAACAACTCCTACGCTTTCAGGGGTTATGTGTGGTTCTTCCCAGCCGCCCATTACTAGGATTCTAATGGCGATTATCAACAGAAGAATCCCGCCAGCGATCATGAAGCTTTGCAACGTTATTCCAAAAATATTAAGTATTTCTCTTCCTGCTATGGCAAATGCTAGTAGAAGAATGAAGCCTGTTATGGTGGCTGTATGAAATACTCTTTTTCTTCCTTCTTTCTCTAGGTTTTCAGTTAAACTTATGAAAATTGGTATATTTCCTAATGGATCAACGATTATAAAAAGTGATATAACGCTCTTGGTTAGAGCGGGAAGAGAAATAAGTAGGTTCTCTAATAACATAGGATATTTATGCTAAAGTTAGATATTTTAACTTAGCTTAATCAATCTCTTGAACTTAAGTCTTTTTTGAGAAATTAGATATCACTTCTTTTCTTTTCCCAGCGCCTTAAAATTTTATAACAGAAAAATATATATGATAGTGAATAAATATTCTGCAAAATATGCAAAAGAATACATATCTGGGGGAATGATCTTTCCGCTTGACCATAAATATGAGATTCCTCTTTGCAGATAAAATGAAAATCAAAGTTAGGAGGATGATTTTTTGCCTAAAGAAATAGAGAAACTACGTTCAATAGATGAAATAAACGAGAAAATTAAGCGTGGAGATGCGGTCGTGCTAACAGCTGAAGAAATGATTAAGCTTGTTGAAAGTAGCGGTATTGAAGTTGCCGCTAAAGAAGTTGATGTTGTAACTACTGGAACATTTGGTGCAATGTGTAGCTCTGGAGTATTCCTGAACTTTGGGCATTCCGACCCGCCGATAAAGATGACTAGATGCTGGTTAAATGATGTCCCAGTCTACAAGGGGCTTGCTGCAGTAGATGGTTATTTGGGGGCCACATCCCTGAGTGAAACTAGGGGATTCGAATATGGTGGCGGCCACGTTATAGAGGATCTGGTTTCAGGTAAGGAGGTTGTTTTAAGAGCTGAATCCTATGGAACAGATTGCTATCCGAGGAGGCATATCGAAACAGTTATCACCATTGATGATTTAAATCAGGCCATATTGGTTAATCCAAGAAACTGTTATCAGAGATATGATGCCGCCACAAATAGTTCTGATAGAGTTTTATACACGTATATGGGAACGCTTCTACCAAACTATGGGAACATAACCTTTTCTGGCGCAGGACAGTTGAATCCACTTTGTAAGGATCCTAACTATGAAACCATCGGTCTTGGAACAAGAATTTTCTTGGGCGGCGGGATAGGCTATATAATCGGCGAGGGAACCCAACATAGTCCTAAATCAGGCTACGGCACCCTTATGGTTAAGGGAGACTTAAAAAAGATGAATAGCAGATATCTGCGTGGAGCGTCATTTCATCGATATGGAACAACATTATATGTTGGCGTAGGCATACCAATTCCAATCTTAAACACGAGAATTGCCAAAACAGCTGCCTTAAGAGACGAAGACATATTTGTTAATATACGCGATTATGCCGCGCCCACTAGGCCAGATCTGAGGCCCATTATTAAAAAAGTCTCTTATGCTGAACTTAGATCCGGAAAAGTCTTTTTAGGTGATAAGGAGGTTCCATCATCATCTTTATCAAGCTATAAAATGGCTAGAGAAATAGCCGAAACCCTAAAGAAATGGATTCTTGAGGGAACCTTCTTCTTAACTAAGCCAATTGAACCGCTTCCGAGACAGAGAGAGTTTAAGCCGCTGAAGATTAGAGGTAGAGAGTTAAAAGTCGGCGATATAATGAGCCGCAATGTTGTTACTGCTAAACCAAACGATGATATAAGGGCTGTTGCATCCAAGCTCATAGAGAAAGGCATAGATCATCTGCCAGTTGTTGACGATGAAGAAAAGCTGATTGGCATTGTGACATCTTGGGATATAGCTAAGGCTTTAGCTCGGGACAAAAGAAAACTTGAGGAAATAATGACTAGAAGAGTCATAACGGCTTTTGAAAATGAGTCCATTGATGTTGTTGCACGTAGAATGGCTCGGCATAACATATCGGGGGTTCCAGTAGTGGACAAATTGAATCACGTGATTGGGATTTTAACAACGGATGACATATCAAGAAAAGTTGTTGGAGGAGGCAGAATTATATGGTGAAAGTCAAGCTTATATATTCGCATGGTGTTGTTGAGAAACCTGTCCTAGCTACTATAGTGCTGAAGACTGGTGTACCAATTAATATACTTGAGGCAAAAGTAAATGCGCAAAAGGGTGAGCTAATAGTCTCAATACCAGTAGCTGGAGACAAACTTGAAGAAATACTCAATTTATTCAGAGAAGCTGGCGTGCAAGTCCAAGAGTTTGCCGAAACCTTGCGAATAGACTGGAATAAATGCACGGCATGTGGCGCATGCATATCTCCATGCCCAACAAGAGCATTAAAGTTCAAGGAGGATTGGACATTAGAATTTGATGAGGAAAAATGTGTAGCGTGCGGAATATGTGTAACAGCATGCCCAGTAAAAGCCATAACCATGCCGTGATTAATAATGATCTATGAGCAAAGTTTACTTATCGGACACTCAAAGATCCACATAAAAAGCGACAGAAAAGAAGCTATTTCTGAAGCTATTAGGGAAATAAGGCGTCACATAATGGATCTATCAGACTATATAAGGAACAACCCGTATTTCCAGTATTCCCTTGAGCCTTTAGACATGGATTATGAAGCCCCCCTAATAGTTCAGAGGATGATTGAGGCTTCCAAAAAGGCTAGTGTAGGCCCCATGGCCTCCGTCGCTGGAGCATTAGCCGATCTAGGACTTAAAACTCTGCTTAAAATGGGTGCAAAAGTCGCTGTTGTCGAGAATGGAGGCGAGATATCCGCCTTCACCAGTAGCGAAAACATTCCAGTATCGATCTTAACGAGTGAACCAGCATTATCAGGTAAAATAGGTTTCTTAATTACTAGTAGGGATTCGCCGCTGGGCATAGGAACAAGCACTGGAAAAACAAATAGAACCATAAGCTTTGGAGAAGCCAACTCAGTTACTGTTGTTGCGGAAAACGCTGCCTTAGCGGATGCAGCGGCAACAGCCGTGTGTAATGCGGTTGTAGGCTCAGATATTGAGAAATCCATACTTGAAGGCTTAAAGAAATCCAAGAACATAAGAGGCGTCAGAGGAGCCCTAATAGTACGTGAAGGACATATTGGCTTAATGGGAAAATTACCGAAAATAATCAAAATAAAAGAGAGCTAACAATAATCCTTTAGTGCAACATCAACATCAATAATTCTTGATGGGCCCGTAGCCTAGCTAGGATAGGGCGCAGCCAAGTGGAAGCAACTTGGCGTAAGCCTTCGGAAACCATATGAGAATGGTTGCTACGTTGGGGATAGCCTGAGGTCGGGGGTTCAATTCCCCCCGGGCCCGCTAACCATC